>JAKEFK010000274.1 GCA_022616075.1 bacterium | reverse complement strand
TATTTGAGAAACACAATGAATTCAAATGAGATGGAATTCCCCTCCCTTATAAAGGGAGAGGTTAGCGGAGGGTTGTCTTAGTTTATCTCCCCAACCCCCACGTGATCTCCCCCTTCATAAGGGGGAGGAATCGCGGCATCAGCGCGCCCATGCTATACTTTTTGAATCAATGACCCGAGTCGATGAAACATATCAGACTCTCCTCGCAAATAACTATTCGGGCTCTTCCGATTTGCTGAGACTCACCATTGATTGGATACAGGAAACTCTACGGGAAGGTCAGGAGGAAAAGCAGATCCTTTTGAATCTGCAAACCCTTTGTAAAGCGCATCCGGCCATGGCTCTCCTCCAGAATTTCTCAAACTTCTTCCGCAAGATTCCGCTGAGTCCCCAACGGACCCAGGCATGGCTGGAAATGTATCACAAACATGAAACAACTGCCTGTCACAAGTTTTCAGCCCATCTTTCGAACTTTACGAACATCCTGGTTCACTCCTACAGCGGATTGCTTCACCGATCGCTAAAAAGCGTCCCCAATACTCTTAACATTTTTTGTACCGAATCACGGCCGGTACTGGAGGGACGAAGCCTTGCTGAAAAACTTTCCGATAGTCATCACAAGGTATATTTGATTACAGATATGGCAGCGTTTTCCGTTCTATCTCGAGTGGAAGTGCTGGCTTTCGGATGCGATTCTATCACCCCGCGTGGAATCGTAAATAAAATTGGCACGGCAGCACTGGCTGAACTTGCACAAAGACAGGGTAGAATGAATTATTTCATAGGTACAACCGAAAAGGTTCTGGATAGCTGGGAGGACGATTTTCTGTTGCGCCAAGGATCACGCGACGAAATTTACGAGGGCAACGGCTCGGTACACGTTGAAAACTATTATTTTGATCTCACCTCTCCTCCCAATATTTCAGGTCTATTCCTAGAGACCGGGATTTCGAGGATGTTCTGACGATGCGAAAATTACTCTTGGTTGACGATGATCCCTTCAGTCAGAAAATGCTGGAAGACATGTTCCGGAACGAATGGAAGATCATTAATGAGACGACCATCGAACAAATCACGAATCGTCTGGCACTGGAAAATTTCAGCCTGATCCTGCTCAATGCCAGTCTTCGTCGAACCGAAGGGGAAGCAATGTTCGATGCCATTTATGCTAATTCTCCACAGATTCCGATCGTAACTTACACGAGCGCGAGTCAGGTGCGGCTCGGGAGAACATTACAGAAAAAGGGCGCCTTCTGGAATATGACGATGCCCTTAAACACAGACGATCTGGCTCACATCATGCAGCTTGCAAAGAGGATCGAAGAATACCAGGAGCAGGCGCTCGCGAGCCAGAACGATTTTACGCAACTAGAAGAAGGTATTGCGCGGATGTTTCTGCCTCTGGAAAATAAGTTTCCTGATAAGTTCACATTCGAACAGGATGAATTGATTCAGGGAATTGTGGAATTGCTGGCGGACATTTTACAGGTGGATAAAACTTCCTTGATGCTACTGAGTCCCGAAACCGGGGAACTGCGGATTAAAGCGGCAAAAGGCTTGACTCCCTATGTGATCCAAAACTCCGTTCGTAAAGTGGGTGAAGGTATTGCCGGATGGGTTGCAAAAGAGGGAAAGCCTTTGCTCATTAAAGACGTTCAAAAGGATAAAATGTTTTCAGAATCTGCCTTCTTTCATCAATACACAACGAAATCCCTTGTCTGCGTGCCGTTGAAAGTGGGCGAACGCGTGATCGGAGTTTTAAGCGCAAACAATCATTTATCCGGCAAGCCCTTTGACGAGAAGGACCTCTATCTTGTAACAATCTTCTCTCATCTACTTTTGCTTACGCTTTACAATGCCCAGTTGCATTATGATCGTGAGAAGTTTTATGAAAAGGAAACGGAAATCGGTAATCTGAATCGTAAAATTACAGCGACGCTGGAGCCCAAAGTTCTTTTTCACGTTTTGTTGAACGAATGCTCCTCCATTTTCAAGGCGGAATACGTGTTCCTTTTTAATCTGGAAGAGAAAGGAACAGACCTGACTCTATATTATTTGAACGGAACGAGATTTGAAGAGATCCAGGTCCCGACACAACATGTTCGGCCATGGCTTGCGTTAAGAAAGGAAGCTGCGCTGCTCACAGGTGAGTCGAATCGCAAGGAATTCGAACTGCTGAGAAACTTAACCCATTTGGAGTTCCGCAGCTGGTTATCTACGCCGATTATCTTGCACGACAAACTTGCCGGCTCTCTCGAACTGGCTTCCCCGGACCCGGCCCGCTTTAAGTCTCAGGATGTACAGCTATTGGCTCGCACCGGTCAACAAGCATGTCTCGCCATGAACAATGCGCGGCTTTATATGAAACTGCTCAACAGCATCAAAGAAATCAGCGACGCGCGCAAGGAAGTGGATCGGGTTCGGCGCGGCCAGTTCCTGTAATGTCAACCGCCAAAGCGCCAAGAATTTAGTTTTCTTGAAAATCCCTCTCCTTCTGCTTACGATTATTAGATGTCAAAAAAGCTCCTATTCACCACTATCATCCTGCTATTGATCGGACTTACCTTCTGGCTTTCCTCAACGAGTAAACGGAACAAGGAACCAAAATATCGCACCGAGAAAGTTGAGATGGGGGATGTTACTGCAACGGTGACGGCCACAGGAACTCTGTCTGCTTTCGAAACCGTTCAGGTGGGAAGTCAGGTTTCCGGCATCATCTCGAAGATATATGTGGACTTCAATTCAAAAGTAAAAAAGGGCCAGTTGATTGCAGAGCTGGATCCCACTTCCTTTCAGGCACAGGTGGATCAGAGACAGGCTGATCTGGAAAGAGCCCGGGTGGAAACGAGGAATTCTCAAATCGCATTCGAACGTTCAAAAAATCTTGTGGAAAACAAACTGCTTGCGCAATCAGAATTTGACGTTGCATCCGCGAATCTACAAAGTAATCAGGCAAGCGTCAAACAGGCGGAAGCGGCCTTGCGCCAGGCAGTGACGAATCTTTCTTACACCAAGATTGAATCACCCATCGATGGTGTTGTGGTGGATCGCCAGTACGACATTGGCCAGACTGTAGCGGCATCCTTTCAGGCGCCCACACTGTTCACCATCGCCCAGGACCTCACGAGGATGCAGGTTGCAACCAATATCGATGAAGCTGATATTGGCAAGATCCAGGTTGGTAGCAGAGCAACATTCAA
Source organism: bacterium (assembly GCA_022616075.1). Lineage (NCBI taxonomy): Bacteria > bacterium. The sequence continues at coordinate 44,552 of JAKEFK010000274.1, read as the reverse complement.
TGTGGATGCTTTCTCCGAACGAAGATTTGAAGGAAAGATCTCCCAAGTGCGATTGTCTACGCAAGTTGTTCAGAATGTCGTCACATATCCTGTGCTGATCGATGTTGCGAATCCGAAGCTTGAGCTTAAGCCGGGAATGACTGCAAATGTGACGATTCCCGTGGATACCAAAACCGGCGTAATGAAAGTTCACAATGCCGCGCTTCGTTTTCGCCCAGATCCTGAAGATCTTGCCGAACCACCTGGTAAGGAAGAAAAAGGGACCCGTAGAAAAGAAAGCGTTGTCTATACCATGGATGCGGAGGGCAAACTGAAACCTGTTTCTGTGAGGACTTCGATTACTGATGGTAACTTTACGGCCATTGAGTCCAGGAATTTGAAACCCGGGCAGATCATCGTTGTCGGTTTAACGACCTCCCGCGCGATGGAATCTACAGGCGGAATGAATCAGCAGCAAGGCGGCAGACGAAGAGGCTTCTAATGATGAAGCCGAATGTCATCGAGATCATCGATCTTAAGAAAACGTACACGATGGGTGAAAATGAAGTTCCTGCGCTTCGTGGCATCTCCCTGGAGGTTGAGAAAGGTGAATACATAGCAATCATGGGGCCTTCGGGATCCGGAAAATCAACGTTGATGAACATCATTGGATGTCTGGACCGGCCGACTGCAGGCAAATACATTCTGGAGGGTCTTGATGTTTCCACGTTTAGCCGCGACCGCAGAGCTGAAATCCGCAATGAAAAGATCGGTTTTATTTTTCAGAACTTTAATCTTCTCGCACGGACCTCTGCAATTGAAAACGTGGAGCTGCCATTAATCTACTCTCACAAGAACTCTTTAACCGACCAGCAAATGCGGGAACGAGCAAGCGACTGCATGAAACGAGTCGGCTTATCAGGGTGGGAAGAGCATACGCCTGCCCAGCTTTCCGGAGGCCAGCAGCAAAGGGTCGCGATCGCGCGGGCCCTCATCAATGAACCGGCCATTTTGCTTGCGGATGAACCCACTGGAAATCTCGACACCAAAACTTCCGAACAGGTAATGGAAATATTTCAGCGATTAAATGAAGAAGGAATTTCTATAGCTCTGATTACACATGAAATGGATATCGCGGAACACGCAAAAAGAATTGTGATGCTCCGCGATGGAGAAATCGTAGCGGATCAAGCGGTGGGAAATAGGAGATATGTGTGATCGATTTTCTCCCCCTTATGAAGGGGGAGACTAAGAGGGGGTTGGATTTTTTCCAACCTCCCCTTAACCCCCTCCTTCATAAGGAGGGGGAAACAAGGACGATACTATGAAGAAATCAGGGAACATTTTAAAGGTTGCATTTCGGGCGATAGGCCGCAACAAAATGCGTTCCATTCTTACGATGCTGGGAATCATTATCGGCGTAGCCTGTGTGATCGCGACGATTGGAATCGGAGAAGGGGCTCGGATACAAATGGAATCGCAATTGAAATCCCTCGGTACAAACTTTCTAATGATTTTTCCAGGCACAACAACATCGTCCGGCGCACGAAGCGGTTGGGGAAGCGATTCAAAACTCAACGAAGGGGATGTCGAGGCGATTCGCAACGATTGTCAGAGCTGTGCCTACATTTCCATGTCCACGCGTTCTGTCGCACAGGTGATCTATGGAAATCAAAACTGGTCTACTTCTATTCAAGGGGGTGAAGTGGATTGGCCCCTGATCCGTTCTTGGAATCTGGAAAAAGGAGTCTTCTTTACCGATGCGGATAACCGCGCGGCTGCAAAGGTTTGCGTCATTGGTAAAACAATAGAGAACGAACTTTTTCGCGGAGAGGATCCGATTGGCAAAATGGTCCGGATCAAGAACATTCCGTTCCGGGTAATCGGAGTATTGGAACCGAAGGGTGGTTCGATGATGGGACAGGATCAAGATGACGTTGTGATAGCCCCCTATGAAACCGTTCGTAAACGATTGATGGGAGCCAGAGGAACAAACATAGGAATGATCATGGTAGCGGCTGTATCCAATGAATTGGTGGATCGCGCGGCGGAAGAAGTATCCGCGCTTTTACGGCAGCGACACAAAATCAATAAGGATGCAGGCCAGGAAGACGATTTCATGATCCGTTCGCAAACCGAAATGTTACAGCAAGCAGAAATGCAATCCAAGACGCTGAGCATACTTTTGTGGTCGATTGCCGGTGTTTCTCTGCTCGTAGGAGGAATTGGCATTATGAATATCATGCTCGTCAGTGTAACGGAGCGAACCCGCGAAATCGGAGTGCGAATGGCTATTGGCGCTAAAGGAGTCGATATCCGCTCGCAATTCCTGATCGAAGCGCTTGTTCTGTCCTTAAGTGGCGGCCTACTGGGAATTTTTCTGGGACTTGGTATTCAAAAGGCTGTGGCACACTTCGGTGGCTGGCCCATTTCTTTGCAGCCGGAAGCTGTAACGATGGCTTTCTTTTTTTCAGCATTAATAGGTGTTTTTTTTGGATTCTATCCTGCGCAAAAAGCAAGCAGGCTTGATCCGATTGAAGCGCTCCGCTATGAGTAGGATAATTCAGTAATATGTCACAAATTACAGTCACTGTCGTGAGAGCAGATACAAATCAGGAATATGAAGTCGAGCTGCCGGACAATGCCCTGCTGGAAGACTTGCTTCCTCAACTTGTGCAGCAACTTGGTTTACCGCTTGTGGGTCCGGATGGGAACCGTATTTCCTACCAGCTTTCCAACAAGCGTACAAGCCAGGAATTGAAACAGAATCATACGCTCGCGGAATACATCACCAAAAATGGCGATATGCTCCTGCTGACCTCCACCTTCGTAGCAGGTTCATTTCAGTGCTGAGTAATGAGTGATGAGTGCTGAGTATGAATCGCAAAGAAATTCGAATGAAAAATGACTATGAGGAAATGCTCCGGCTCAAGTCAGAATCATCCATCATCGATTTTCAAACATCAGGCAATCCACCAAGCAGGTACCATCTGGTCTTTCATTGCGCTGGAATGAGGCTGGATGAATCCACAAAACCTGTTTTCATTCAAGAGCATCGCTGCCAGATCGTTTTGGGAGCGCAATATCCATCGCAACCTCCGGACGTCACCTGGTTGACTCCGATTTTTCATCCGAACATTAAACTACAGGCGGTATGTCATAGTGGACAGTGGGCGCCCAGCTGGTCGCTTGCTGAATTTGTATCGGAGCTGGCGGATATGGCGCGATATACAAAGTTCAATCTGCAATCGCCCCTGGATACCAAAGCTGCGGAGTGGGCGAAACGAAACGTGAATCTTTTCCCCCTTGATTCCAGGCCGATCCGGGATAAGATCGCCCGAGTCGTAATCCGTTTGAAATCGCCGGGATAACAACGTGGAAATCCGAATCAAACCGATTCTTAAGAAAACCGAAAAGAGCCGTCTCCCGGGCAAAGTAAACCGGCGCTACCCTTCTAAGTTATTAGCAGTTTTTATGGATTCCTCAGCTATGAAAGAGCTCTTGCAGTTTGCCTCTTCCGATTTACATTATGAGCTGGGCGGAGTCCTTGTAGGGAGGGTTGGTCGTGGCACGCGAAGAAATTTTGTGGAAATCAAGAATTTTGTTCCCGCAACCAAAGGGATTTCTCGCAGGGCCTCGTTTGAATTTACAAACGAAGCACAGCAGGAAATTCATCAGGTTGTCCAGGAGCGTTTTCGCGATTTGCGAATTGTAGGATGGTTCCACACGCATCCGGGATACGGCGTGTTTTTGTCTTCAGCAGATCAGTTCATCGATCAGAATTATTTTAATGACCCTTTTCATATTGCGATGGTCATTGATCCGACCAAACAGGATGTTGATCTGGGGGTGTTTGTTTGGGACGCTGATCATGCGCGCGTCCGCGTCCCGTTATTTACACCATAGAAGGGGGAACGACCGGTCGCATCTCTGCGATGATTCCATACAGAAATGACGGACTATTTGAATTCTTCAATTGACCTCAATGACCCGGAGATCGTATCCGCTTACGATGAACTCCCCCTCTGGTCGGCAATGTTCGGAATGCTGCTTTTGAAACACGTTCCGATTAAACCAGGAATGATGGTGCTCGATGTTGGGTGTGGAACGGGATTTCCTCTGCTTGAATTGGCGCAACGGCTGGGTTCCACGTGTAAGGTTTACGGAATCGACCCCTGGGAAACGGCCCTGAAGCGCGCCGCACAAAAAGCGCAGCTGCTGAATGTGCAAAATGTGGAGCTAAAGCTGGCAGATGCGGCAGCATTGCCCTTTCCTGATGGTCATTTCGACCTCATCGTCTCCAATCTCGGAGTCAACAATTTCGATGACCCGGAAGCTGTAGTGCGCGAGTGCTGGCGAGTAACCAGGCCTTCCGCAGGAATCGTGCTGACGACAAATCTGCAAGGACACATGCAGGAATTTTACGATGTGTTTGAGTCGACCCTTCTGGAACTTGGAAAAGAAACGGCGGTAGTTGAGTTGAAAAAACACATTGAAAAACGCGCAACCATCGAAAAGGTTGTGACTCTTTTTAGGAAAGCAAGGTTCCGGATCACGACCGTTCATCAGGCATCGACCGTAATGCGCTTCGCTGATGGCAGCGCTCTTTTGCGCCACTATTTCATCAAATTAGGTTTTCTGGATGCCTGGAAAGGCGTCATTGAAACGGCGGAACAAGTGGAAGTATTTACCAGAATGGAAGAAAATCTCAACCGGCTTTCAGAAAAGGAAGGAGAGCTTAGATTGACGATTCCCATGGCTTACATCGAAGGCGAGCGGGTCGGACTGTGAGTTAGTGGGAGAACGCGGGCATCCTGCCCGCCCTGGAGTTTCTACATTTGATTCGATATTTACGAGGAAGTTATTTCTAAAATGAACCATGCCGGCGAGGACGCCGGCGGTCATTTATGCCAGCCTGGAGGCTGGCGCTCATCTTAAGCGAACAGATGAGCGCCGGCATTTTGCCGGCATTAATGTCCGCCGGCTTTCAGCCGGCTCCGCGGGCATCCTGCCCGCCGGATCGCAATAGATAAGAAAGTTTTGACAAAGAAAAATGCTCAGCGGGCTGGAAGCCCGCGCTCCATTAACGCCAGCATAGAGACCGTGAAGTGAAAAATAGTTCTTTGATCAATCGGATTGTCGCTGAGTTTCCGCGTTACACCGAATAGAAGCTGTTGCTCTAGCCGGATCTCAAACGGCCGGCCTTTGCGATGAGGCCTCTGACATCGATCTGTACGTTTACTTGAACGCGGATTTAACGCTTCAGAACCGGAAAAGCATCGCTGAAACATTTGCAGAACATCCTGAAGTAGGAAATAGTTTTTGGGAAACCCGGAGATGAATGGATCGATTCGGTTTCAGGAATCCGCGTAGACGTCATGTTTCGTAGCATCGGCTGGATCGAAGAGCAACTCGCGCGAATACTGCAAGATACGAAGCTTCCGTTGGCTATTCGACCTGTTTTTGGCACAATGTCCTTTCCTCAAAAAATCTATTTGACCGCAATGACTGGTTTACAAAATTGCAAAGAAAGGTCGATGTACCCTACCCCGATCCGCTCCGGGACGCGATTATTGCGAGGAATTTTCCAATCCTGCGCAACACGCAATCCTCATACTTGAATCAAATCGCGCGCGCGATAGATCGCCGGGATTCTACGACCGTTCATCACCGGATCACGTCGTTGCTTGCGAGCTATTTCGATGTGCTTTTCGCTGTAAACAGGGTTCCGCACCCTGGCGAAAAACGTTTAATCCAATTTGCTGAAACCAATTGCAATAAACTGCCGGCGCAAATGCGCGCGGACGTGGAATCATTGCTCCACGCGGGCTGGTTGGAAAAGGTGCGGTTTGCAAATACGTTGATTAACGGTTTAGAAAAGTTATTGCGATCTGAGACAGTTGAGTCTTAAACAAGTACCGGCTGAGATTTTAGCGGACAACCTTTTTCAGTAATGTGCCGCTCGAATTCGCTGCGAAAATGTTTGATGAATCCTTCCGTCGGCATTGCGGCCGCGTCAGAAAGCACACAGATGGTGCGGCCTTTCATGTTCTCGCAGACATCCAGTAGAACTTCCAGATCCTGCATTCTCCCTTCCCCTTCTTCGATGCGATGCAAAATCCGGTACAACCAGTGCGTCCCTTCACGGCATTGCGAACATTGACCGCATGTTTCATGCGCATAAAAGCGGGCGGTAATCATCGCCATTCGAACCATGCAAACGGATTCATCCATCACAATGATTCCAGCCGAACCGAGCATGCTCCCCGCCTTCACAAGGGAATCGAAATCCATCGGAGTCTCCATCATGGAAGCCGGCAAAACAGGAACGGAGGAACCGCCGGGAATGACACCCTTCACTTTGCGTCCTCCTTTGATACCGCCCGCCTTGTCCAGCATCTCTTGAAGCGACATACCCATCGGATATTCGTAAACACCCGGACGATTCACGTGTCCGCTGATCGCAAACAATTTTGGACCGTAATTATTCTTCGGGCCAATCTTAGTAAACCAATCGGCGCCGCGTTGAAGAATGTGCGGAAGGTTTGCCAGCGTTTCTACATTATTAATAACAGTGGGACAGCCGTAGAGCCCTACAGTAGCCGGGAAAGGCGGCTTGAGTCGAGGATTCCCCCGCTTCCCTTCTAATGATTCCATCAATGCCGTTTCTTCTCCGCAGATGTAAGCGCCCGCTCCCCGAAACATCGTGATGTTCAGGTTCACACCCTTTCCAAAAAGATTCGTGCCCAGGTATTTTTTGGCGCGCGCCTGCCGGATGCCGATGTCCAGCAACGTTGCGCCGTAGGAAAATTCTCCTCTGACATACAAAAAAGCTTGCTCGCAACGCAACGCATAGGCAGCAATGCAAATTCCTTCAATTACTTGATGCGGATCCTTTTCAATCAGGATCCGGTCCTTAAAAGTGCCCGGCTCACTTTCATCGGCATTGCAGCAAAGATAGGTCGGTTTGCCCGTGTTTTTGGGAACAAAACTCCATTTTTGACCTGTCGGAAAGCCGGCGCCTCCTCTACCCCGCAAACCGGATTTTTTTACTTCTTCCATCACCTCTTCAGGCGTCATTTCGTGAATCACTTTCTTCCAGGCCTTGTATCCGCCATTCCTTTCATAGCCTTCAACGCGGTTTTGTTCGGGATCTTCGATAAAACGAAGCATTACTTTTTCGTAGTCCTCGTACATGTTCTACCTCAGCGCTTCGATGATGGCCTGTCCAAAGGATTGAGTGGTTGCTGTTCCGCCAAGATCGGGTGTTCGAATTTGCCGTTGCGATAAAACAGTTACTAATGCTTGGAAGATTCTTTCGGCCGCAGCCACTTCGCCGATGTGCTGCAGCATCAGCAATGAGGACAATAACAATGCCGTGGGGTTCGCTACATTTTTGCCTGCAATATCCGGAGCGCTTCCGTGAACCGCTTCAAAAACCGCAGCTTGCTGGCCAATATTTCCACTGGGAGCCAGACCCAACCCGCCGATCAAACCGGCAGCAAGATCGGACATGATGTCGCCGTAGAGATTCTCCGTTAAAAGGATATCAAATTGATGTGGATTCAAAACGAGTTGCATGGCCGCATTATCGACAATCAATTCGTTGTATTCAATTTCCGGATATTCTCTTCGCACTTTTCGAATGCAGTCGAGGAATAATCCATCCGAGAGTTTCATGATGTTCGCTTTGTGAACGCCGGTAATCTTTTTGCGGCCCTGCCGGCGAGCAAGTTCGAATGCATACCGCGCAATTCGCGTGGAAGCGGCTTCCGTAATAATCTTCAAACTTTCGACAACACCTGGCACCACGACGTGTTCAATCCCCGAATACAGGCTCTCCGTATTTTCACGAACCACGATAAGGTCCACATCTGAATATTTTGCGTCCACTCCAGGAATGTTCCGGATCGGACGCGTATTCGCATAAAGATTTAACGTCCGCCGAAGAGTGACATTGATGCTGGCAAAACCTTCCCCGATCGGTGTCGACAGAGGTCCTTTCAGGGCGACTTTGTTCCGGATGATGGAATCCAGAACTTCTCCCGGCAGAACATCTCCGAATTTAACAAGCGCCCGCTGGCCTGCTTCATAGACTTCCCATTGAATCGAAACTTTTGCCGCTTCTAAAATTTTCTGGACAACTTCGGAGATTTCCGGTCCAATTCCGTCACCTGGAATCAACGTGATTGTGTACATGATTAATAATAACCACAGATGAACAAAGATAAACAAAGATTCATTTTGTAATTATCGCTGTTCATCTGTGTTTATCTGTGGTTTCAACTTATTCCGTTGAGAAATATTCCAGCAATGTGCGGACACCGAAACCGGATCCGCATTTCGGAATGTAGAAGAAGTCTTTATCGTACCAGGCAGGCCCCGCGATATCGAGGTGCGCCCATTTTGCATCGCCGATAAACTCACGAAGAAAGAGCGCCCCTTGAATCGCACCGGCTTCGCTGTTCGGAGCAAGGTTCTTAATGTCCGCGATATCACTTTTCACCATGTAATCATATTCATCGAGAATCGGAAGCTGCCAGAAGTTTTCGCCGGTTCTTTTACCGGCTTCGATCAAGCGATTCATCAGATTTTGATCGTTTCCCATGATGCCGGCAACGTAAGGGCCCAGTCCAATTACACATGCGCCGGTGAGCGTTGCAAGATCGATGATCTCGGTTGCCCCTTCTTTGACAGCCACTGAAAGGCCATCCGCCAGAACGAGCCGTCCTTCTGCATCCGTATTGATGATTTCAATCGATTTTCCATTCATCGCTCGCAATACATCTCCTGGGCGGATCGCTGAGCCGCTTGGCATATTTTCAGCAGCGCAAAGAATTCCGATCACGTCCTGTTCAGGAGCAATCTGCTTCATCGAACGCATCGCGCATAACACCGCAGCGGACCCGGCCATATCGCATTTCATTGTTTCCATCGATTTGGAAGGCTTGAGCGACAATCCACCGCTGTCAAACGTAATCCCTTTTCCGACAAGCGCGGTTTTCTTCGCTTTTTTCTTGCCGCTCTTGTAGCTGAGCAAAATCAAACGAGGTGGGATTTTGGATCCAGATCCAACACCAAGAATAGCCCCCGCACCCATCTTCTTAAGCTCGTCCGCTTCATAAACTTTGAAATCGAGACCGCTCTCTTCGGCGACCTTTGCGGCGATTTGTGCCAAAACTTCCGGATTCAAGTTGTTTGCCGGCTCATTCACAAGATCCCGGGCAAAAATAGTGGCGTCTGCATAAAGCCGGGCCTTCTTTAAAGCGGCTTTCGCTGCCGAATTGGGTTCGGTTAAAAGCGTGATGCTCTGAATTTTTTTCTGAGGTTGGATCTCTTCCTCTTTCGTCTTGAATTTTAGAAAACGATAAATGGCAAGAAGCGCTCCTTCTATCATGGCCTGCGCGAGCGCCTCGCGCGCGGAATTGGTTTGCTCGGGTATCGTATAAGAAACGTTTGCGCATGCTACATTTCGTGCCGCAAGAGTTGCTGCTGCTGCAGCGCGGCGAAACGTCTCCTCGTTCCATTTTTCAGGATTTCCAGTTCCTGTCACGATGATGCGCTGAGCATTCATCGCTCCGTTTGTATGATAGACCAGGCTTTCTCCCGGTCTCGGCTGAAAATGCTCTTCCTTGAGAAGATTGGAAAGTTTGTTTTTTAGCTTTTTGTCTACTGCCCGAAACGATTCCAGTGGGTTACCCTTCTCCGAAACAAAGAGTACTAATGCATCACAACGTTCCTCTACCGGCGAGCTTTCGCTAAGTCGAATGTCGATGTTGTCAGTCATGGGTGAATGCTTTTTCTCCTTTGATAAAGGCGACATTATAACATGTGTACTAAGGGCGTTTCGCCCGCGTTTTCTTAGTTCTGCGGGCGTAACTTTCGCGAAACACAGATTTCATACAAGAAAACAGCCGATGCGCTTGCAACATTTAAGGAATCGTTGTCGTTCAACATGGGAATTGCAATCTGGAAATCACATTTCCCCAGGACTTCAGGCGAGATTCCGGAGCCTTCATTACCGAGAACCACGCATAGATCGCCGGCTAAGTCGGCTTCTTGCAATGTTCGATCAGCGTTCGGAGTTGCCGCAATCACATTGCACGCCAGTTTCGGGAGTGTCTCCGCCAGGTTCACGTGCAGAACAGGCAGCCGGAATACTGCGCCCATCGAATTTCGAACGGCCCGCCGCAAGTAAGGACTGCTGCTGGTCTTATCCGCCAGAATCGCATGCGCTCCGAAAGCGCCGGCGTTTCTTACTATGACACCAACGTTTTCCGCGCTCACAATTCCATCCAACGCAACAAATAGAAAGGGATGAGGCACATTCGCAACCAACTCGTGAAGGTCAGGCTCATTAGGAACGCGGGAGACTGCCATGATTCCCTGATGTAGTGAATATCCAACGATCGACTCTAGAAGGCTTTTGTCTGCAATGAAAATATCAATTCCAGCCAGCGAATTCTCCGTATTCAATTCCTCGAGCCATTTTCGCGTCAGCAACAGCGACACAACAGTGAGACCGGATTGCAGTAAACGCCGAACAACTTTTTCGCCCTCGGCTACGAAAATTCCCTGTTGAATGTGTTCGTTCGGACGCCTCAGTGTCAGATACGGTTTCAACTCAGGAATATCAAGCGTTTGAACTTCCTGGATTCTCAACCGCGTCAGTCTGTCGAGCTTGGCAGCATCTTCTTCAAATTCTTTGCAGCTTCCTTGCCAGCTTTGCCGTGAGGATCCAGCTTTTGAGCCTGAAGGAAATGCTTCGAGGCAGCGCTTCGATCGCCTCTTATTTTGTTAATGATTCCCAGATACAGAAACGCTTCAGAATAGCGGTCATCGAGACTAATAACCTCTTCCAGAAGGCGCACAGCCTCATCCAATTCACCATCCAGATAAAGGTCACGCGCTCTTTTCAAAAGCTCTTCTGCATCATTGATCATTTCCACTTCAAAGAAAACCTTTGCGCCCAGATTGATCGCGAGCGCGCGGACCACGCCTGTCAGAAAGAAAGTGGCCACCTGAACCAACATGAAATACGAAAGTGGTATGTCAGGAAGTATCGCCTTCCCTTTGTATTTCAAACGGACTTTATTGATGATTCCCTGTTTATACCAGTATTGAACGCGCTCCACTGCCTGCTTGATGCTTTCTTCAGCTTTGTTTGTGTTGATTTCAAGCGTTACTTTGCGGACCGGTTTTGGTTGAACCGGCGCTTTCTCGATGCTCTTTTCTTTCTTTTGCTTTGCCATAAACAGTAAGTATAAATCATTGGTAGGGGCGGGGCTTGTCCCGCCCTACAAACGGTACTTCTGCATGTCTTCCTCGCTTCCAATGACGATGAGCGCGTCACCTTTCTTGAGCTTCAATCCCGGCTCAGCGATGTAACGGACCTGTTTGCCGTCACCCGAGTTTCGGAGCACCTCAAGGACTTGCAGACCAAATTTCGTGCGGAAATTCGTTTCGCGCAGGGTTTGATCTTCGAGTTCCTGTTTCAAAGGCACTTTACCGATTCGGTAACCGGTAGGCATCTCGACATAATCGATTCCTTCCGTCTCCTTTTCGCGAGTCACAAATTTTGCCATTAGCATTTTTTTCTTGAGAACTTCCCGGCTATACGCGCCGATGATGTCCCGTCTTGTAATAACGCCCAGGAATTTCCTGGTGGTCGCATTCTCCACCACCGGAAGCTGATCCGAATCCGTGAGATACATGGCATCCATCACCTCAACCAGAGATTGTTCCGGCATGGCTGTGTTCACCTCCATAGCAAGATCGCGAGCAAACACAATCGAGTACAGACTCTCTTCAGTCAAAAACTCTTTCAAATCATGAATATCGATGGAGCCAACAAGCTTTCCCGTGTCTTCGACCACGTAAATCACATTGCTTCGGGACTTGAGGACCTCATGGATTACATCCTTGAATCTCTTGCTTGCAGGAATGACAGGCACATCAGTCCGCATGAGATCGGAAACGCGGACCATGCGCATCGCAGATTCTTCCAGACTTGCATCGTAACTGATTCCTTTCATGCGGAGTTTTTCAGCGTAGATCGAGTCACGATGGAATTGTTTTGCAATCGTGCTGCTTAAGATGCAGGAGAGCATGAGCGGTAAAATGATTTCGTAGTTCAATGTGGTTTCAAAAATCATCATGATCGCCATGATTGGCGCGTATGTGGTTCCTGCCATCAAACATCCCATACCAACTAGGGCGTACGCGCTTGGTTCGGCAACATAACCGGGAAACAGATGATGCGCCACATACCCAATAACGCCGCCCAGCATGGCGCCGATGAACTGAGTGGGCGTAAATACGCCGCCGGATGCTCCTGAACCCACGCTGATAGAAGTCGCAAACAATTTCATGAAGAACAGAATTGCGATCAAACCGATCGCCATCTGGTTTTTCAAAATGCTGTTGATTGCGGTAAATCCGTTCCCCCAGACCTGCGGCCAAAGAATTCCGATTGCCCCCACGAGCAGACCACCCACACCAAGCCTCCATTCAATCGGACCGGGAAGACGATTGAATTGCTTGTCAGAATAGGAAAGTGCTTTCCGGAGAAACGCTGCCGCGATCCCTGAGCAGACTCCCAGCAGAATGTAAGCAATGAGCTCCCAGTTGGACACCATCATGAAATGCGGTGTGCCGAATACAGGATCATTTCCAAACATTTTTCGATACACAAGAGTCGAAGCAACGGAGGAAATGACGAGTGGTGCAAAAATATCGATTGCAAAATTGCCGATGATGATTTCCATCACAAAGAAGGACGCCGCGATGGGGACGTTGTAAGCTGCCGCCAATCCTGCTGCAACGCCGCATCCAACAAGAATGCTCTGATTCTCTTTGCTCACGCGAAAGAACTGGCCTGCTTTGGAAGCCATCGCAGCGGCTATCTGAACAATCGGTCCTTCGCGGCCGATGGATGCGCCGGAGCCGATACTCATCAAGGAAGATGCGGAACGCACAATTGCGCCGCGGAAATTAAGAATGCCTCTGCGGATGGTCACAGCTTCCATGATTTCCGAAACACCATGACCTTTTGCTTCTTTCGGCAGCAGATAGAGCAACAGGCCGGCCAGAACTCCACCCGAAAAAGGCAACAGTAGTTTTTGATACCAGGGCAGATGCAAAGCTCCTTCTACAGGATCACCGGAACCACCGAGAAAGAGCTGCTGAACGAGTGTGGAAAGTTCCTTAAAGAGCGTAGCTCCAAGCCCACCGAGCAGTCCTACGACGGCCGCGAGAATGAACAGGAGTGTGCGGCTTTGCAATGCAGGGCGATTCTCCAGCCACCGCGGATAAAGCCAGAATGGCTTCAAGCCTTCCTTGTTCTCCGATTCTACTTCCGCCATTCCTCTAATATATTAGCAATAGTCACGCGTTGCTTCCATGCGAAAATCTGAGATTATTAGGAGAGGCACAAACCACGACTTCCCTCCCTTATGTAGGGAGGGATAGAGGGAGGGTTGGAATTCTTTCAATGCAATCCAACCTCCCCTTAATCCCCTCCTTCATAAGAAGGGAAATCTTTGCGTGTGCTCCTACACGATGAAAGAACAACCGCCGTCGCTTCTCAAAAACTACCATGGTGAGGAGTGGCACACTCCGAAAGGCCGGGCTATTCGCGAAGTAATTTTCGGAACGAACGACGGTCTCATCACTACGTTAGGCTTTCTTGGAGGAGTTACAGGCTCCATCAGCGACAAAAATGTAATTTTGCTTGCAGTGCTGGCGGAGATTGTGGCTGGAGCCTTTTCTATGGCCAGTGGCGCATATATCTCAAGTAAGTCACAAAAGGAATATTTTCAGAAAGAGATCGCGCGTGAGAAAAGGGAAATTGAAGAGGATCCGGAACATGAAAAGCATGAAATCTGGGAAATCTACAAAGAGCGCGGCTTTACCGATGAAGAGATCACGATTTTGATCAACCGGATCACTTCCGACAAGACTTTATGGCTTCGCTTTATGCTCCGGGAAGAATTAGGACTGGGTGAGGAAGCAAGTGAGAACCCACTTCGTGTGGGCGCAATCATGGGTGTGAGTTTCTTAATCGGATCCGTCATTCCCGTTCTTCCATATTTTTTTATGAATCCTCACCCTGCTCTCGTGACCGCCACCATCGCAAGTCTGATCTTCTTATTTTGTCTGGGCGCATTTAAAACCCGGATCACAAAATCAGGATGGCTCAAAAGCGGTCTGGAAATGCTCGGTATTGGAACGGCTTCAGCCTTGGTCGGTTATCTTGTCGGCAGTTTCATCTCGCGGTTGACACAGCAGTGACCTTGCACGACCCGCGTCTGACAGAATTCATTCGACTCTTCAATGAACGAAAGTTTTTTGAATCCCATGAAATCCTGGAAGAATTATGGCTCGAGTGCGTGGATGATCAGAAAGAGTTTTATCGTGGGTTGATTCAATGCGCCGTTGCTCTGGCCCATTGGCAGCGCAACAATCGAACCGGCGCCAGGCAGGTCGGCTCACGCGCGCTCGCGACACTACGACGATTCGGCAAGGAGCGGGAAAGAATTCTGGTTGAAAAACTGGTCGAAGATTGTGAAAACTTTTTGACTTCGCAGGAATCAGATTTCCCACGTATCATCCTAGCCAGTGATTGAGCTCCTCCAACACGGCTGCAGAAGTCTCCTTGGTTCGAAGCTCCTGCAGACAGTCCCGCGATTCCGCATCATCGAACTGAGCGAGAGCCCACACAGCATGCTCACGGATCATTTCATCATCCGATTTCAAATGCTGCTCAATATCGCAGCGCAATTCCGAGCTTTTTGCGTTTCCCGCAGCAACCAGACAATTCCGCAGGAAACCTCTGTATTTCGCCCGCAACACATTCGTCCGGGCGAACCTGGTTCGGAACTCTTCAGGGCTTAGTTGAAGATAATCGCGCAAACGCGCGGTCAGAACTTCTTGCTTCGGATTGAAGCGTGGATCGCCCGCATACGCAAAGCGATTCCATGGGCACACATCCTGGCAATCATCACAACCGAAAATCCGGTTTCCGATCAAAGGACGCAATTCTCGCGGGATCGATTCCCGCAGCTCGATCGTCAGATAAGAAATGCAAAGCCTCGCATCCAGCATATAAGGTTGCACTATTGCCCCCGTGGGACAGGCTTCGATGCATTGAATGCAGGTCCCACAGTGATCTTCAGCGGGTGGATCAGGCTCCAACGCTAGACCGGTAAGAATAACTCCCAGGAAAAACCAGGAACTGCCCTGTTGATTGATCACGTTCGTGTGCTTGCCGATCCAACCGAGCCCAGCTTTCTGCGCCCAGTGCTTTTCAACGATGGGGCCTGTATCCACATAAGCGCGCGCGGAAGCATCCGGGGAAGCGTGATCGATGAACCGGGCCAGCTCCGCCAACATGGGCTTTATGATCCTGTGATAGTCGCCGCTCCACGCATATTTGCTGATCATTCCCTCCTGGTCCGGAACAGCGCCTTCAGGCCATCTATAGTTCAGACCTACTACAACCATAGTACGGATTGAAGGAAGCACTGCCTGCGGGGACCCCCGTTTTGGGTTCTCCATGTATTTCATTGCGCCGTGAAAGTTATTCTTCAACCAGGTTTCCAGGAACGGCACCGTTTCCCCTTCCCCTACGGAACAGATGCCTGCGAGATGGAATCCGATCCGTATGGCCTCCTGTTTGATCAGCGCCTCGATTTTCGTTTCGCTCATACCCATAATATAAAGCATGTTACGACAACAGCTCAGAGAACGGCTCACGCGTATGACGCCAACACGGATCGGATCTTCCAGCAGAACCCGCGCAGCCGTTTTGATTCCTTTCTTTGACAAAGGCGGAACACCCTGCATTATTTTCACGAAACGCACGGATCATGTGGCGACACATCGCGGTGAAATCTGTTTTCCGGGTGGAGTCATGGAGGAAACGGACTCCGATCTGCTGAACACTGCGCTGCGTGAAGTGGAGGAGGAACTGGCAATTCCGGCCGCGAATATCGAAATCCTGGGTAGCCTCGATGAAATCAGAACAGTTTCCAGCAATTTTCTTGTCGTTCCCTATGTCGGTTATCTCAAAGAAATCATTCCTTTCAGCCCGAATGAATGGGAAGTTAGCGAAGTCCTGGAAATCCCTTTTGAACACTTTACAGATCCTGGAATTTTCCATGAAGAAACGCGAGTTGTGGATAATCAAAGACTCCCTGTCTATTTTTATCAATGGGAATCGCATATGATCTGGGGTGTCACAGGACGCATATTGAAATCATTGTTGGATTTAATGCTTGATTCGGACGGCAGGCCTCCGCGCCCGCCTGGCAGGCAGGGACGCCTGCCCTCCGAATAATGAAAAAAGGAGTAGACTCATGATTGAAGATATCCGCTATCCGAAATTCAACTGGGCAATATTTTTCATTCTAGTAGTGGTGATGTTCCTGATGCTTTTTTATTTCGAGAAGGCATGGGGACAGGAACGGGATCCAAAAGCCGTTTCGCTTGCTGAAAAAACGATTCAGGCGATGGGTGGACTCGACTCATGGAAACAGGTCAGTGCGATTCGTTTCAATTTTCAGGTGGAACCTCAAGGACAACCTGCGCGCGCGGTGAAACATCTGTGGGACCGCAAGAATGCACGCGACCATGTTGAAGGCAAAAACAAAGATGGGAAGCTCATGGTGGCCTGGGTGGATTTGCGAACAAAGGAAGGACAGGCCTGGACCGATAACCAGAAGCTCGAAGGGGAAGAATTGAAGAAGTCTCTTGAATGGGCTTATAGCCGCTGGATCAATGATACCTACTGGCTGATCATGCCTTTAAAAACGCTCGATGCCGGCGTTACGATCAAACACGAAGGAGAAAAAGAAGGACACGAAATCCTGCATCTCAGTTTTTCAAAAGTCGGAGAAACACCGGGCGATCAGTACTGGGCGCACATCAACAAAGAAAACGGATTGATGGACCGCTGGGAGTATACGCTGGAGGACCAAACCAAAGGCGATTGGAGCTGGGTGGAATGGAAGGATTTTGGGAAAATTAAGCTGTCACAGCTAAAAAAGAAATCGGACGGAAAAGCGAATATTCGATTTGAACCACTCGCTGTGATGGATGCAGCGGACCCTGTGTTCTTTGGAAGCGAACTGAAATTGTTGGATTAGGAAGAGCGTTCCTCGCGGTCGCCAGGAATTGCCTGCAGCGACCGGAAGACGAGAGCCGCTCCACCGACAAATAGCACAAACATAATCAGTGTGTCGAACAAACTGGCCGGACGGAAATAAATA
Organism: bacterium; assembly: GCA_022616075.1. Taxonomy (NCBI): domain Bacteria; species bacterium. The sequence goes on along the minus strand of JAKEFK010000274.1, from coordinate 27,303 downwards.
CTGAGATTCGAAATAATCCCGGCCAGAATAATTAAAAAACCAGCGATCGTCAGGAACCATCCGGTAATCGACTTGCCGTTGTAGAACAAAAAACCAATCCCAAATAGAAACGGCAGCAATGCAATTCCAAAGCTACGAAAGGCAAAGAAACTCCAAAAGCCGGAATGAACCGTCACCTGATTCAGTATCAAGTATCCACCAATAATTAGGATGATCATTCCAATGATGAAATGTTTCAGGCCACCTTGCGTGCCCCCTACCCCTTTCCAAGGCTCTTTCATTTGAATCTAATCCTATCATAAGAATAATCGTGGATCGTGATCGTTATCGTTATCGTGATCGTTGATCTGATCGTGATCCTTTCTCGAAAATCGATTTACGATTACGATCCACGATTCATTGTTGTATGATGAACACAGGAGGGCTTTCATGTCTGAATCGGCAGGATCATCCTTTCTTTCCACTGTGGATCAATATTTCGAGAATGCGGCACGGCTCTTAAACCATCCCGAAGGGCTGTTGGATCAAATCAAGATTTGTAACGGCATCTATCATTTCAAATTTCCAGTGCGCACTGAGAATGGATACGACGTTGTTTATGCATGGCGGGTCGAACACAGTCATCATAAGTTGCCGGTGAAAGGCGGGATTCGTTTTGCAGAAGAAGCTGACGAAGATGAAGTGAAAGCCCTCGCAACATTGATGACCTATAAGTGCGCCATTGTCGATGTGCCGTTTGGTGGAGCCAAAGGCGCGATTCGGATAAACCCCAAAAAGTACAGCGTGGAACAGCTGGAGCGAATCACACGTCGCTACACCGCTGAACTGATCAAGAAACACTTCATCGGGCCGGGAGTGGATGTTCCCGCACCTGATTATGGAACCGGGCCAAGGGAAATGGCTTGGATAGCGGATACCTACATGGCTTATCACCCCGGCCAGATCGACGCCCTCGGTTGTGTTACAGGAAAGCCTGTAACTCAAGGCGGGATTCGTGGACGAAAGGAAGCCACGGGACGCGGTATCTACTTCGGCATTAAAGAAGCCTGTTCCATCAAGGAAGATATGGCAAAGCTCGGTCTTGAACCCGGCCTGAAAGGGAAACGCTTGATCGTTCAAGGACTAGGAAACGTAGGATACTACGCGGCAAAATTCTTCCAGGAAGCTGGCGCAAAACTGATCGCTCTGGCCGAATACGAAGGCGCGATCTACGATGAAAAAGGGCTTGATCTCGAAAAGGTAATCCAACACCGCCGCGAGACTGGTAGCATTCTGAATTTTCCAGGCGCTACGAATATTGTAGAAACGAAGCAGGCGCTGGAGCTGCCTTGCGATATCCTGATTCCCGCAGCGCTGGAAAATCAGATCACCCACGCGAACGCTGGGCGCATTCAGGCAAAAATCATTGCGGAAGGCGCGAACGGTCCAACGACATTTGAAGCCGACAAAATTCTTTTGGAAAAGAATGTGATGATTGTTCCGGATATTTACTTGAATGCGGGTGGCGTAACCGTTTCCTACTTTGAATGGTTAAAAAACATAGCACATGTCCGCTTTGGCCGCATGGGAAAACGTTTCGACGAAATGGCTGCGCAGAAACTTTTAGGTGCGATTGAAAGAACGACCGGAACAAGAATTGCTGAAGACGAGAAAACCAAACTTGCCAGAGGAGCAGATGAAGAGGATCTCGTAAATTCCGGTCTGGAAGAAACCATGATAGCGGCTTACAACCAGATTCGTGAGATAAGAAAGACCGTGAAGGGCTGCATGGACCTGAGGACCGCCGCTTTTATCAATGCAATCAATAAAATCGCAGTAGCTTACCAGGAGTTGGGCATATTTCCGTAAAAGAATCTGAACCGCCAAGGCGCCAAGTTGCCAAGATAAGAAAATTGTAATTCTCTTTTGGATCTTGGCGTCTTGGCGGTTAAAAGAAAATGCCGGCTCGTAAGCCGGCATTCATTTTTGCTACAGGCAGGAATTTTCCCGCACGAAAAAAGAGTCCCCCGTTCCCGGGGGACTTTCCTTGGAGGTGCTAACAGTGAACTGTTCCTTTACCTACCCCCCCAAGGTCCCCAAGCTACGAACAATGTCCTCATGGAGGACTCTCTATAACTGCAGATTCATTGGCAACGCGGCTGCTTGCGGAGACGCGACTTTCAAACCGAGTCTCTGCAACAAACCAAGTAGCTCATCTACGTCAAGAGGTTTCTGGAAAAAATAATCTGCGCCTTCCTCCATTGTTTCGGCCTTCAGATCTTCCGTTCCTGACATCATGATCAGCGGAATATTACGGTGCCTTGTTCGAACATGTTGAATGAAATCAAGGACCTCATAAGGATTCGTGGCGGACAACCGTACGTCCGCAATTACCGCATCAATCGGCTTCCTCCAAAGAACATCCTTCGCAGAATTGGAGTCATTACAACAAATTACTTGCACATGATCCGACTGCAAACATCGTGATAAGCTGAAAGTGATACTACGTTCATCGTCTAGAATCAGTATCCGCTTCATACCTCCCACCTCGTATCGTAATCTCAGCAAGAAACATGCCGAGCCTCAGCTTCGTCGAGAATGTAGCAACTGCCACTGGGAAAGTCTGTTTAAAAAATATACATTGCCACTTGCAAGTTGCAGTGTTTAAACGGATTAGGCTGTAACGTATAACAAATATACACTATTCATTCAAAGTGTTGAGAGATTGTACCTTTTGATCTTACTATAAAGGGTTGCGCGAGTGATGCCGAGAATGTCCGCGGCGCGGCTGAGATTGTTGTTGGTGGCCGTGAGCACCCTGCGAATGTGTCCCTTTTCGAGTTCATTAAGCGAGCCCAGACCGGTGTCATCGTCGAGCGCCGGGGTTTTAGAAGGAGTCGGCAGCCCAAGGTCCGACACATCGATGTGAGAACGGCTCGAAAGAATCACGCTGCGCTCAATCAGGTTGATCATCTCCCTGATATTTCCCGGCCACGAATAGTTTAGAATGGCTTGTTTAGCAGCTTGGGTAAATCCTTCAAACCGCTTTCCCTGCTTATTACAGATCGATTTCAAGAAATAATCGGCCATCGGCAAAATATCTTCTTTCAGTTCACGAAGGGAGGGAATCTTTAGATTGATTACGTTGAGCCTGTAAAATAGATCCTCACGAAAATTCTTGCGCTGCACTTCGCTTAACAGATCCCGGTTTGATGCGGCGATCACACGCACATCGACAACTTTTTCCTGAATTCCACCAAGCCGGCGAAATTTCTTGTCTTCGATCACCTTGAGTAGTTTGGCCTGAACATCGAGCTGCATTTCGCCGATTTCATCCAGAAACAAGGTGCCTCCGTTGGCCAGCTCAAATAATCCTGCTTTGTTTCCAACGGCCCCCGTGAAAGCGCCTTTATCGTAACCAAATAATTCTGATTCCAGAAGTTCCCGTGAGATTCCGGCGCAATTGATTTCCACAAAATTATTCTGGGCGCGAGGACTGAGGTTATGGATCATGCCTGCGTATAATCCTTTTCCGGTTCCGGTCTCACCAAGAATTAAAACGGTGCTTTCGTTTTTCGCAAGCAGTTTCACGAATTCATGCACTTTCCGAAACTTGTCGCTGCTTCCGACAAAGTAGTCGGTGGCTTTCGACTCCTGCTGCATCTGCAAATAGTCGCTTCGCCTTTGAACTTCCTGAAGCTCGAGCGTCTTCTTGATTTGAATCAACAAACCATCAGGATCAATCGGTTTTGTCAGGAAATTTTCAGCGCCGGATTTGAGCGCGCTCACCGCAGTTTCGATAGTGCCGTACGCAGTCATGATGATGATGGACACATAGTTGTCGTTTTCTTTAAGCTTTCGCAGGAAATCCAAACCTTCCATATCGGGCAAGCGCAAATCGAGCAGGATGATGGCGGGATTTTGCGCGCTAAAGAGTCGGAATCCTTCTTCGGCTGTGCCTGCAGAAAAACATTCATAGCCTGCCTGTGCCAGGAGTTTTGACAAACCGAAACGGATCGATTCCTCATCGTCCACTATAAGAACTTTTGCGTTCATGCTCTCATGCCGGCCAGCGGAAGCGTAACGCGAAAAGTTGTTCCGATTCCGGGATGTGATTCGACTGAGATGCGGCCTCCGTGGTCGTGAATCACTTTCCGCACGATGGAAAGCCCGAGGCCGGTCCCTTTTTGACGGGTCGTAAAAAACGGATCAAACACCTTAGTCAGGTTGTCCGTTGTGATACCGGTGCCGTTATCTTTTATCACCAGATAAATTTCGGGAGGGTCCGCCAGGGATAAATACTGAAGAAATATATCGACGCGCGGATCTTCCTTGGCGTGCTGGATTCCGTTTTCCAGAAGGTTCACAAGAACCTGCTTCATCTTATTGCGATCCATGTTCATGGGAGGGATTTTATCACCCGCGATCACGTTGAACTGCGCATTTTGAGCTTCGGGCAAATGCTGAAAATGTTCAATCACTTCATTGACCAGTTCGATCAGGTCGGACGGATTCTTATCGATCTTAACCGGCCGCGTGTAGTTCAGAAGATCTTCCATCAACCTGTTTAAACGCGTTGTTTCCGACATGATGATGTCGAGGTAAGGTTGAATGTCCTGCTTCTCCTTCAACTCATTCGCGAGAGCGCGAACGGTTGCCGATATTCCAAATAACGGATTCCGCACTTCATGCGCCACACCCGAGATTAATTTTCCAGCGGACGCCAGTTTTTCTGTTTCGATCAATTGTTCCTGCATCCGGTTCAACACAGTGATGTCGCGCAATACATTGATCGAGCCGCGGCGATTTTCATCTTTATCGGTGTACGGAAAAGCTTGAATCTGCCACGTTCCACCTGTAAAAAGCGGCGATTCTATCGACTCAGGCATTCCTGTTTCGAGACTCTTAGGAACAGGGCACCATGGGCAAATGGAATTCAGATTAAAGAGATAACGGTAGCACTGAGGGTCCATGGGCATCTTGATGCTCTTCATCGCGTAGAAAGACAAGCTCTTGTTGATCTTTTTCAACCTGTATTCGTTATCGATAATGTAAATAGGATCAGCAATCGAATCAAAAGTGTTTTCCCATTCACTCTGGCTGGCCGCAAATCGATCGAACAAAATCGCCGTTTCGTTTGCTATCGAAACAAAATCGCCGAACATTTCGGCAACGCGGCGCCAATCATCGCCACTGTATTGAAAAGAAGAATCACTTCCGCTGAACAACAGGATCCCCCCGACAGATTGTCGTTGTGATAACGGCACAAGAAGGCACACTTCCTTCTCACCAGCTCGATAAAAGATCGCCCTTCGATCATTCAATTCGTAATCCAGAAAAGCTTGTGAAAACAATGCGCCTGGTATCGGCCGGTTATTCCCTGCATATCCGACCTGTGCCTGCACAACATAGTCACTGTGCGTTTCATCGGTCGGAATCAAAACAGCGCACGACTCCGCGCGAAGTATTTTTCGAGAGTCCTCCAGTAGTATTGCGAGGAGTTGCGATTGCGAGAGAAGGTGCCGGAGCATTTTTCGGGAAGTTTCATGCACTCCGTTTAGAAACAACAGACCCCTTTCCTGCGCAGCCTGAGAACGAAAAGCTTGAAGGCGCGTACGGATCATTGGTTCAGCAAGCGTAAGAATCGGCACAGCCAATGGTTCTTTTGATCCGAAAACGATGATCAAGATGCGCTCCTGCTCTGAATGCGGCGAACGGACCAGCGTCACCTTTTGAGACTCCGCTCCGGGTAAGGATTCCAAAATCTCCGCAAAAATCGAATCAATTCCAGAAATCAGTAATCCATCGATATGAGCGCGTACCTGTACATTCTTCACCGGATCCTGATTTGGTCCTTCCCTTACACGATAAATACCGGGGTAGCGGGCATCCGAAATCGCAAGGAACACGCCGGCTGATCTTAGCCGTTCGCTCAGAATATTTAGCGTTTGATCGAGGAAATCCTCCTCAGTTGCAGGATTGGAAATAGACTCGACAAGCTCGGCCAGCATCACCCCAACTCGCTGAAGATCATCCAGGCAAAAATCTTGAAACAAGGGATGTTCTAACAAAAAGTCAGATTCTCCTTGAACGCCTTTCACCCTTTGAACTCTTGAGTCTTTTTGAATTGTATCACAGCGGGCATTTTCGAATCAGAGACTGAATGATAAAATGAAAATCTATGGAGAAGCAGCCGAAACTGATCGTCGTGGTGGACGATAACCAATTGTTTTGTGACCGAATGACACAGTTTTTTCAGGAACGTTACGGAGAAAAAGTTACGGTTCATACCTATACTGATCCTCTCAAGGCTCTGACAGCACTGACTCCGGAAATTGATCTTCTCATTATAGATCTGGAAATGCCGACCATCGACGGCAAAAAGTTTCTGAGCTACGCCACACAAAAAGGACTGGATAAGAAACGGATCATCATTGCCAGTTTTCAAAATGCCGATTTCCTGCATCAGAAATTCCATCTCTCAGAATGTCTTGCAGTCATGGATAAAAATGAGCCGGAACAGCAGAAGGTCTTCGCAATGATTACTGATTCCATCGTGAATAAGAATTGACCGTTTTTGGACATTTTCCGGTCTTTCTGTTATATTTTCTTGCAGTCGAAATTGAAGTTTTTGGCGGGAATAACTCAGTGGTAGAGTGCAACCTTGCCAAGGTTGAGGTCGCGGGTTCGAATCCCGTTTCCCGCTCCATACTTTTCACCGCAGAGAACGCGAAGGCCGCAGAGAAAAAATCGAATTTTCTTCTCGGCGTTCTCTGCGTACTTTGCGGTGAATCCTATGGCGGCGTAGCCAAGTGGTAAGGCAGAGGTCTGCAAAACCTTTATTCCGCGGTTCGAATCCGCGCGCCGCCTTAAACGCGTCGACGCGTCTGGCGTCTATACGCGTCTGTCGCGTCCGGTCTTTGCGTCTCTGACGCGGAGACGCGTCGACGCGCCAACGCTCAGACGACCTTCAACGCGTCGACGATCTTCGCCGGGGTGGCGAAATTGGTAGACGCACAGGACTTAAAATCCTGGGGGGCGTAAGCTCCGTGTCGGTTCGAGTCCGACCCTCGGCATAAAGCGTTGGCGCGTCTACGAGTCGATGCGTTGCGCGTCAAGTTGCTGTGAACGGAAAGACAGACACATCCGAAGCCAGATCCAGCTCCTACCTTTTATTTATTCTGATTCTGAGTTGTTTGGGACTACTTCTATTCATCATCAGTTCCGTCGTTGAGCTCGACGCCGAGTCGAATAAAATCCTGGAAGGCGCGGATATTCTCCTCTGCGCAGTATTCATGGTCGACTTCCTGATCACGTTGAAAAGATCGAAGAATCGCTGGAGATACATGTACACCTGGGGTTGGTTGGATTTTCTTTCCAGCATCCCTGCTGTTGCGTTTTTAAGAGTGGCCCGGTCAGCAAGGATTTTCCGGATCATAAAAGTCCTGCGGGCGATTCGTGGTGCCCGCATTTTGAGTTCCATGATCTTGAAACGAAAAGCAGAGAATGCGCTGTATGCCATGTTGATGTTGTCAATGATTTTCGTCGTTCTTGCGAGCTTATCCGTTTTACAGTTTGAAAAAGCCACCAGCGGTGCAAATATAAAGACGGCGGAAGACGCCTTGTGGTGGGCCGTCACCACAGTTACAACTGTAGGCTACGGCGACAGATATCCTGTGACTCGCGAAGGCCGGGTTATCGCGACATTTTTGATGGTGGTAGGCGTAGGGCTATTTGGATCACTCACCGGGGCAACAGCTTCCTGGTTTGTGAGTCAGAAGGCACAGGAAGAGAAAGAAAAAGATATTTGAACAGAAGATCGCGAAGGTCGCAAAGAAAAAAATATTCTTCCTCGTTGCGTGCTTAGCGTCCTTCTGTTCAAAAAACTATCGGTAAATTCTTGACATTTCTCCGGCTGTTGTGAGATAACAACCCCAACACAGATGGAGAGGCGGAGATGATTCAACCTCTTTTACGGTGTACGACCGTCACCGCCATTTCGCTTCTGATCCTAACACAATGGATTCCCGCGCTCGCCGCCGTGCCAAAGCATCCAATTGAGAAAAAGCAACAACCGGCGGTCATAGCACCGGGCGTTACAATCACCAAAGTTCCGGAAGTCAAGTTTCTTGCGCGCGGCCGTGAGTATACAACCTATTTCACATCTTCCGGGATGATTCTTGCTGGCTTCACATCTTTGGCGCGTCCCAAATCAAACGAGCCACCTCAGTATTTTGAATTGCAGATTTTGCTTCAAAACGCTTTGCCGAATGTTGAAATCACGACTCTCAATCCCAGATTGGCAAGAAGCGATTTTTTTGGAAGTAAATCTCCGAATTGGCTCACAAACATTCCGACTTATGCAAGGGTCAAGTACACAAACCTCTATCCCGATGTGGACATGATTTTTCACGGAGATCAGCGTTTGTTGGATTTTGATTTTCTCATCGCGCCGGGAGGCGATCCCCAAAAAATCCGCTTTCTGGTGCAAGGCGCTCAAAATGTGCAATTGACCCGCGAAGGAACTTTGCAGCTTCAGCTTCAAGGCGTCACTTTTGAATTGCCAAGACCTACCGGATACCAGGCGTTCGACAACAGCAGTGCAAGATCTGTAGTGGATGCGCGCTACAGGATGATCGGAAAGAACGAGATCAGTTTTCAAATCGCTCCCTACGATTCGAGACACACTCTCATCATCGATCAGTAATTCTTTGAACAGAAGATCGCAAAGCACGCAAAGATTCTTTTATATTCTTCGCGATCTTCGCTTCCTTCTGTTCAAGAGTTAGTCATCCGAAGTACCGGGCAACAAGCCTTCCACAGGAACCGTTCGCGCGCCATTTTCGTCGCAGTAGCTGTATCGCACAAAACGACCCTCTTTCTGTCCGGCCCATCCCTTTTCATCCTCATCTTCCGCGTACATGGCGACGCCCGCGTGCTCCCCTTTCGCATTTAGGACATAGAAATTGATATTGAAGTTCGGATCGCCGTTTGCTTTTCGCAATCTTTTTTCTACAGTATTCGCTCTAATACGTTTGAGAGCCTCCATCCCTGCGTCCTTGGGATGAATGCCGCGGCGGAGTGCTTCCACCACAAGATAAGAGGAAAGATTAAAGAGATTTGCTTCGCCGCGTCCTGTGGAGCCGGCTGCGCCGGTTGCGCCATCCATATACAGCCCTGCTCCCAGAATTGGCGAATCGCCCACCCGTCCCGGAACCTTCCAGGACAGACCGCTGGTGGTCGTCACACCACAGATCTCTCCTTTTGCATTGATCCCGTCGCAATTGATCGTTCCATGCATCCGCGTGCTTGCAAGAATGCCTTGAGCAACCATCTCGCGCATAATCTTGCGGTCCAGTTTCGAGCGTTTTTCAGGGTCCAGATAATACTTCGGGTCCGTTTTTCGTTTCCACTCCAACCATGCCTTGCGCGAGTTTTCGGTATTCAAATCGTCTTCAATCACGAATCCCATATTGCGCGCAAATCTTTGCGCTCCTTCTCCAACGATCAAGTGATGGTCTGTATGTTCCATCACAGTCCAGGCGACTCTGGATGGAGTGCGAACGCCTTCCAGCGCAGCCACACCACCTGCGCGTTTTTTCGGCCCATGCATGCAACACGAATCCAGTTGAACGACGCCATCCGCATTGGGCAAGCCGCCGTAACCCACAGAATCATCTTCTGGATCCAGTTCAACAATGTTTACACCTGCGATTAACGATTCCAGCACATCCTTCCCTTCACTCATCAGTTGAAAGGCCTTTTCCACACAGGTTTGTTTTCCACCATTCTTGAACCAGTTCCCATTGGCCGAGGAAATCACAACCGGACGTATTCCCTTTCGCGTTATTACTTCCGGTGCGTTCTGGCCCTCCATTAACGATGGAGCTGCCAGAGCCGCGCTAAGAAGGCCCGTTTTCTTTAGAAATTCGCGACGTTGCATGCTATACCTCCTTTTTCTTTTTTTGATCCCAGTACGAATAGAGCGGAATACCGAGCGCTATAAAGCTTATGCCAATCAAAGATCGTAACGGCGCTGTTGTGATGGTGGAAACAATCAACCACACGGTAACGATCAAAAAGAGTGCCGGCACAAAGGGATAGCCGAACGTGCGATAAGGTCTGGGCGCATCCGGCAGCTTTTTCCGGAAAATAAATACAGAAGCGGTATTCAATCCGTAAAAAATCCAGGCGGCAAAAATCACATAGTCTGTCAGCGTGTCAAAAGAACCGGACAGAACCAGGAAACTGATCCAGACCGCCTGCACAATCAAGGCATGGACCGGCACATGACTCCGTTCGGACACGTCTCCCAGAGCTCGAAAAAACAAGCCATCGCGGGCCATCGCATAAGGCACTCGCGCGGCCGTAAGAATTCCGGTGTGTAAAGAACCAACAGTGGAGATCATCAGTCCTGCAGCCATCAACCCCGTTGCGATCGGACCCAAAAAACGTAGTACTACTTCGGTAGCAACGGACGATGTCAGCGTAACGCTTGCAACTTCCACGGGCGTCAACACATAGAAGTAACTGAGGTTGACAAGCACATACAGCACGGCGATCGTCAACATCCCACCGATGAGCGCTCTCGGAATATTTCTTCCAGGATCATGCACCTCTCCCGCCAGAATCGTCAAATTACTCCAGCCATCATATGCCCACAGAGCTCCCAGCATTGCTGCAGCAAATCCGGACCAACCGCCTATCGCACTTCGCGAAACACCCTCGCAACTTCCGCCAATATTACTGAGCTGGAAGTGCGACCAATCTCCCATTGCAAAAGCCAACGCTCCAAAGCCAATTCCAAGCACCAGAGCAATTTTCAAAACGGTCAAAAATGAGGCCACTCCACCGCTGACCGAAACAGCAAAACAGTTGATCGCAGTCATGAGAGCGACGATCGATAAAGCGATGATCTGCAACCAGCCAAATGAAATGGTGTGACCCGAAATTGTCCAGCTAAAAAAAGTTGTTTCCAGTGAACCGGTCAACAATACATTCAGGAAGACCGCAAATGCGACTGCTTTTGCGGCCTGTGAAGCTGAGTAACAGATGGAGAACTGGGTCCAGCCATAGACAAATGCCCACCGCGGTCCGTAGGCTTCACGCAAAAAGACGTATTCCCCCCCGGCCTCCGGCATCATCGCAGCGAGCTCCGAGTACGTCAGCGTGCCTGCAAGTGCAAGCAGTGCCGCTGCGACCCAGACGAGCAATACCATGGCAGGAGTTTCGACATTGCACGTCATTACCCGCGCCTTCAGAAAAATACCTGTGCCTATGACAGTGCAAATTACAATGGAGATCGCGGCAAAAAGTTTTAATCCCCTTTCCAACCCAGGCATGCATAAAATTTTACCGCAGAGAGCGCAGAGGGCGCAGAGAAAAAATCTCTTTATTTTATCTCTGCGTTCTCAGCGTGCTCTGCGGTGAACAAGACAAAAAAAAAGCCCCGCGCGAAGCGGGGCTTGAATATCGCGTTTTTAATGGTTGAGGAAAGCCTCTCCTGTTTGAGTCCTGCGGGCTGTGATAATTTCTTTCACAACCTCTAAATACAATTTGATATCAGACCAGCCGGAAATGTGAGTCACCAACTCCGCAATTTGCTTCGGTCTGAGATAAAAGGACTTTGTCGCATAACGCTGAAGCTGTTTCATTTCCGATGCCGTTCGCCCTTCGGGAATGAAAACAGGATCATACGTTGAATAGCCGGCTTGTGAATTGAACCGGGACCAATCTTTTCCCTGCAGCATTCCGCGCTCTAACGCGATGTTGTAAAGCGCTGTGCCGGGATAAGGAGTCGCCAGTGAGAACTTTGCGAAATCGAGGCCGAGCCGTTTCGCGAAATCGATGGTCTCCAGCGATTCTTCTTTGGTCTCTGTTGGGAAACCCAGAATCAATGTACCGCGCGTTTTCAATCCAACTTTACGCGACATTGCGACCGCTTTCTCGATGTGTTCTTTCTTTTCCCCCTTCTTCATGAGCTCAAGCAAACGAGGCGAGCCGCTTTCGATTCCGTAAGAAATCATTTTGCAGCCGGCATCTTTCATCGCCTTCAGCAAAGGTTCCGTGACCTCATCGGCGCGACCGGCAGCAGTCCAGACAACTTTTTTATGGAAATCTTTCTGCATCATCTTTTCGCAAATTTCAAAAACGCGTTTCTTACTGATGATGAAGTTGTCATCCAGGAAAATGATCTGGCGCGCATTGTAGCGATTGATCAGAATCTCCATCTCCTCCACTACACGATCTGCGGAATGAGCGCGGTATTTGAAACCGGAAACCTGACGCGCTGAGCAGAAAATGCACTTGAAAGGGCATCCGCGTGAGGACATCATGACCCGCATAGGGCGGGCAAACGAGCTGTCGGGAACCTGGTGATACAAATCCATCTTCACGCCATGCCACATCGGCAGAGGCAGCTTATCCAGATCGCTAAAGAGCGGGCGATCCTGCGTTTTCACAACGTCATCGCCATCCCGATACCAAATGCCAGGAATATTTTTCAGAGCCTTTGGATCTCCGCCATCCAGGATCACGTCGTAAACATCCATCAAAGTGTGTTCCGATTCACTGATCGCAATCAAATCAATGTTCCGGTCTTCCATCACTTCTTCAGGAAGAACGGTCGGATGGGTTCCGCCGGCGAGTATCCACAAATTGGGATAGCCTTTCTTGATAATTGCAGCAAGCTTATGAGAGTCAAACGATGTCGGGGTTAACATTGTGATACCGACGAAAAGAGGTTTCATTTCGTCGATCATCTTCAACAACGACGGCTCGGACAGATCGTCACATTGACCGTCCATAATCCGAACGGGAACTCCTTTCGCCTCCAACATTCCGCCCAAATACAGCAATGAAACAGGCAGTAACAGGGATGCAGCATCACTGAGCTTTCCGTAATGCTCATGGACATTGAAGGTGGGATTAATCAGAAGGACGCTAGGCTTTCCGTTATTCATCCTCATCTCCTTGAAATTCTTTGTTTAACTTTTTTTTCTAAGGAACTAACCATTAAAAACGAGGCAACTATATCATCTCGAATTTCGACTGTCAACGTTACTTCACCGCAGAGATCGCTGAGGCCCTGAGAGAAAACTTACAGATTTTTCTCTGCGCTCTCTGCCTGCTCTGTGGTAAGTCTCAATTCCGTTTACGGAAATGATCCATCAAGACTTGCACGAGCTCCTTGCTATGAAGGAGCCCATCCATGATTGCCTCCATATCGGGACTCGGTTCACCGCTTCGTTTTCCACGGCAGTAGATACCATGCTTACCCACAATAATCATCGAATCTGTTAAGAGATCCAGAAGCACTGCCAATTTCCCTTGAACAGGTCCCATCATCGTTTCGTGATCCTCAAGCTTTTCTTTATATATGTCAAAAACGGATCGTTCATTAGCCATTCAGTTGGAACGATAATACCTCGCGGGCGAATTAGCAATCAAAATCCGGCTAAAACATTGAATTCAGACGGGTTCTGGTTGACACAAATCAGCCGTTTTGATAAAATATATGTTGAATATTATGCTGAGCCGATTTGGATGAACGAAACTGTAGCGACGGCAGAACCGATTGCATCGACTAGATCTCAAGCTCCGGTAAAAGATTTTTTCCTCAGTTTGCGTCCCCATCAGTGGACAAAGAATCTAATCATTTTTGCCGCACTTGTTTTTGCGAAAGAGTTAGGAGATCCGCACCACCTGTTGCTATCCGTGTGCGCTTTCCTGACCTTCTGCGTCCTTTCCAGCGCGGTCTATCTGCTCAATGATGTCGTTGATTACGAGAAAGACCGGTTTCATCCTATCAAAAGCCAGCGTCCGATTGCCGGAGGACGGATCAGCCGCTCTTTTGCGGCGGTCTCCGGAATTGCTCTGTATGCGGTAGCTCTGCTGGTTGCTTTTCTCATCAACCTTGGATTTTTCCAGATCGCATTGATCTATTCAGCAATCACGATCGGATATACCTATTACTTTAAGAACATTGCCATCCTGGATGTGATGGCAATTTCCACGGGTTTTGTGTTGCGCGCAGTCGCCGGCGGAGTGGTGATTGGAGTAGAGTCATCTTTCTGGCTTCTACTTTGCACTTTTCTGCTCGCGCTGTTTTTGGCGCTCAGTAAACGACGCCACGAGTTGGTCCTGTTATCAGAAGATGCAACCAAGCATCGTACCAACCTGGCAGAATACAGTCCCTATCTTCTTGATCAGATGATTGGTGTAGTTACAGCCTCCTGTGTGCTGGCGTATGCCCTGTACACGGTCTCGGAAGAAACGGTAGCAAAATTCCATACAGATAGACTCTCTTTCACAGTTCCATTTGTGATTTTTGGAATTTTCCGCTACCTCTACTTGATTCATCAGAAAAACGAAGGCGGAAGTCCCAGCGTTCACCTTTATTCAGACAAGCCTCTGCTGATTTCGATTATTTTGTGGGTGGTGGCTTGTGTTGGGATCATTTATTCCGCGAAGTAAGAAGGCAAAAAGTCTGACAGGAAACGGGAAATAACGTAAGGAGAGAATATGAAAGACGTCAAGATCCCCTCCCATCAAATCGATGTGGTGGAGATCATGAAGAAGATCCGTCAGTCCGCTTCCGGAAACCGGACAGAACTGACGCGAGACGATCGAATCAAAAGAGAAGCCAAAAGTGAGTTTCAAACCTTGATTCAGAACGCACAGGTCCCGGATTCAGTTGCGGACCTGATCAAACAACAAACATTTTTTGAACCCTATGATCCCCGAACGCTCTACGTTTCCAAACGTCCCGGAATCGGAACCATCCTTGGAGTGATTCGGCGGCTGTTAAAACCAATTACAAAGCTATTTGTCAATCTGGATCCTTTAGCTTATGAGGTGCATCGCCTGACAGCGTTAAACAATCTCTATCTCAAGGCAATTCAAGATCTGGTCTACAAGACTTCTGCTTTGCAGGTAGAAATGTATCACTTCAAAAAGAGAAGTGGCGGTGGACGACATCGTCCGGAACATTCGCGCTACAACAATTCAGGCTCGAATCACAGACGGCATCGCGATCGCCAGCACCGGCGAGAATCCGGAGACAATAGAAATGCGCAACCTGCCAGGATCCATTCCGCGGTGGAACCTCCCTCGCAATAAATCATCAAGGGCGGCCTTCGGGTCGCCCTTCCCTCATTTTTTTGAACCGCCAAGGCGCCAAGTTCGCCAGGTGTTAATATTACTTTTTCTCTTGGCGTCTTGGCGTCTTGGCGGTTTCATAAAATGAAAGTTGCGTTTGTAATACAACGGTACGGACTGGACATAAACGGCGGAGCGGAGCTTCATTGCCGCTACGTCGCAGAACACCTTGCGCGCTATCTGGAAGTGGAGGTCCTGACAAGCTGCGCAAAGGATTACATCACCTGGCGGAACGTTTATCCGCCCGGAATCGAAAAGATTAACAACATTCCTGTGCGCAGATTTCGTGTGGATCAGGAACGAAATCCGAATCAGTTCGGACGGTTGCAAGATGAATTGCTTCAATATCCTCATACAGAACAGGACGAGCTCAGATGGATGGAGGAACAGGGTCCACGTTCCACGGATCTCATCAATTTCATCAAAAAAAACAAAGACAACTATCAGTTCTTTATCTTTTTTTCTTACCGCTACTATCACAGTTTTCATGGCATCAGAACCGTGCCTCACAAATCTCTTCTTGTTCCCACGGCTGAACCGGACCCGGTTATTCACTTCAAAATCTTTAAAGGTCTATTCCATTTGCCCCAGGGGTTTGTTTATAACTCCGTAGAAGAAAAAAGATTGATTCAAGGACTCAGCGCTAATTATCAGGTTCCCGGCGACGTGGTCGGCGTTGGGTCTGAAATCCCACCGAACACAGACAGCTGGAGTTTCCGAAAGAAATTTGGCATACAGGATCCCTTTCTCATATACGTAGGAAGGATCGATGAAAATAAAGGATGCGGACAACTATTCGATTTCTTTTTGCGATTCAAAGCGCAGGACAAGTCCACGCTGAAACTCGTATTAATCGGCTCTCCGATCATGAAAATTCCGGACGCCCGTTCCATTTTCCATTTGGGATTTGTGAATGATCAGGACAAATTCGACGCGCTTCATGCCAGCGAGTTATTAGTCATGCCTTCTTTCTATGAGTCCCTGTCCATGGTGTTGCTGGAGGCATGGGCCATGGGAAAACCGACGCTCGCCAATGGTAACTGTCGTGTTTTAATGGGACAGACCATCCGGAGCAACGCCGGTCTTTTTTATACGGACTATGAGGAATTCCAACGCTGCTTGCATCATCTTCAAAAGAATCCGGAAACACGAGCCGTTATGGGGCAGAATGGCAGACGTTTTTATCAGGAAAATTACAGTTGGGAAATCGTTGAGCAAAAATATTTACGGCTCATGGAGGCTGTGAAAAACTGATGGACGCGCACCAGTTTGTGACCGCGCTCAGTTACGGAGATGCTATCGGAGATTACACTCTCGAAATCCAGCGGATCTTGAGAAAAAACGGATACAATTCCGAAATCTATTCTGAAATCGTTCATCCCCGAATGGCAAAGCACGTCCGGCCCATGTTTGACTATGAGTTCCATCAAAGCGATGACGTTTTGATGATCATTCATTTTTCCATTGGATCCGAGCTCGGACTCTTTGTGCCTTACTGCCGTGGAAAGAAAATGTTGATCTACCACAACATCACACCCTTCCAGTGGTTTGTGGATATCAACAGCCTGCTGGCTTATCAATGCCTTGCGGGAAGAAGCCAACTCGCAAAGCTCAAAGACTATGCCCCGCTGGCTCTTGCTGATTCCGAGTACAACCGCCAGGAGCTGGAGTCGCTCGGCTTTGAGCGCACGGGCGTGCTACCGATCCGGCTCAATTTCAATAAATTTGACGGCAAGCCGGACCCGCTAACGATGCAGCTATACGATGATCATCGTACTAACATTATAGTAGTCGGCCGGGCGATTCCGAACAAAAAGCTGGAAGATTGCCTGAAGGCATTTGCTTACTATCAGAAATACGTGAATCCTTTGAGCCGGCTGATTTTTGTCGGGCTCTGGGGAGGATTCGAGCGCTATCTGTTCGCGCTGCGAAATATAGTTACCGATCTGGGCGTCCAGGAAGTGGTTTTCACGGGACACATTCAGTTCGAAGAGATTCTCGCTTATTTCAAGATTGCAGACGCGTTGTTGATCATGAGCGAGCATGAAGGGTTTTGTGTTCCTCTGCTGGAAGCGTTCTACATGAACGTGCCGGTCCTTGCCTGGGATGGTTGCGCGATTCCTTACACCGCAGGAGAAGGAGCGATCCTCGCAAATCAAAAGAAGAATTACGCTGAAATCGGAGAAATGCTTCATCGCATCTGCTCCAATTCGGAGCTTCGCGCCCGAATCTTAGAAGCCCAACAAAGGCAGCTAAAGAAACAAGACGAATTTCCGTTCGAAGAAACTTTGCTGCAAAATCTGGAAGAATTGAAAACCTTACCTTCCATAGTAAAGTAGTGCGGGCATTTCGCCTGCAACTTCCGCAGACGAGACGTCCGCGCCACTTGCGTTAAACAACAGTGAAAATCCATCAACTCGTACCGGCGCTTCACTACGGAGACGCCATTGGTGACAGCGCTCAAATGATTCGCAATTACTTGCGCGAAAAGGGACACGCATCCGAAATCTATGCGTACGATATCGATGAGCCGGTGGCGCAGGAAGCGATCTCCTTTCGCAAGGTCCAGCCCGAATTGACCGCAAAGGACGTTTTGATTCTGCATTTTGCGCTCCCATCCGGAATGTCGGATTTTTTGAAACAGAGTCAGGCGAAAAAAGCGGTGATTTATCACAATGTTACGCCTGCCTATTTTTGGCTTCCTTACGATAAAGCGCTCGTTCAACTTGCAACCGTTGCAAGGAAGCAGCTTGCCGATCTGGCCGGAAGTGTGGATCGCGCTGCCGGCGATTCGGAATACAACCGGCAGGAATTGGAAAAGCTGAATTACCGCTCCACGTGTGTCCTTCCCATTTTTGTGGATCAAGAACGCTATCGCGTGGAACCTTCTCCTTTCGTTCAAAAGACGATACAGGACGAGCTGTACAATTTCCTGTGCGTAGGGCGGATCGCTCCGAACAAGAAATTGGAGGATGTAATCCGGCTCTATTATTTTTACAAACGTTTCTGCACGCCCCTTGCGCGATTGATCTTTATCGGAAAAACGAATGTTGTGCCCGCTTATACAGGTGCACTGAAAGAGCTGACCATGCGGTATGGCTTGATGCCGGAAGATGTGCTCTTCACGGGACACGTGAATTGGTCCGAGCTAGTCGCTTATTACAAATCGGCGCACGTGCTGGTCTCCATGAGCGCGCATGAAGGATTTTGCGTTCCGCTGGTGGAAGCAATGATTTGTGATACTCCCATCCTCGCTTACAGAAGCACGGCGATTCCGCATACTCTTGGCTCTGCAGGAATTCAGTTTGAGCGCAAGAATTATCCGGAGCTGGCCACGATGGCGCATCGATTGCGCGAAAATTCGGCGTTTCGAACTCAGGTCCTGGAAGGCCAAAGAGAGCAATTGAAGCGATATAGTAAGGTAGAAGTTCAGAAAGCGATTGATGAATTTTTGAAACCTTTTTTGTAACCGCCAGGACGCCAAGGCGCCAAGACGAAGAATAGAAAAGAGTTTTGAATTTTCTTGGCGTTCTTGGCGGCTTGGCGGTTAGAATAGTCTCTTGATGAAGATTGCGGTCATCGTTCAACGTTACGGTCCCGATATTACGGGCGGCTCGGAACATCTGTGCCGGATGATTGCGGAACGACTTGCCCGGAAGCATGACGTTGAAGTGCTGACAACGTGCGCGCGGGATTATATCTCCTGGAAGAATGAATATCCGGAAGGCAGAAGCTCGCTGAACGGAGTTCGGATTTACAGATTTAAAACGGAACGGACGCGGAATCTTGAAGAGTTCAACCGGTTTTCAGATCAGCTTTACCAGAACAACCATACAATAGAAGACGAGCTCCGGTGGCTGGATGATCAGGGCCCCTATAGCCCATCCCTGATTGATTTTTTGAAATCGATGCACCGCACGTACGATCGTCTTCTCTTCTTCACTTATCTGTATTATCCCGCCTATCATGGCTTGCAAATTGCGCCTGAAAAAAGCGTGCTTGTTCCAACCGCTCATGATGAACCTGCAATCCGGCTGTCACTGTTTCGCCAGGTGTTTTCGCTCCCTTACGCGTTGATCTTCAACACTCCTGCCGAAAAAGAGTTCGCGCAGTCCCTCTTTCAGCTTCAGCAAGTTTTAAGAGTTGGTGGTGTGGGCGTTGAAATTCCGGCTCACATCAACCGGAAAGCGTTCAAACGCAAACAGGGATTGATCGAAGACTACTTTTACTACGGTGGCCGAATCGACGCAGGAAAAGGCTGCGCCGAACTGGTAGAGTTTTACCAGAAGAAAAAACACAATCTGGATGACTTCCCTTTTCTGATTCTCTCCGGGCACCTCAGTATGAACCTCCCTGCTGACCCTTCCATTATCTATACGGGGTATTTAAGTGAGCAGGAAAAATCGGAAGCGCTGCAGGGGGCTCTCGCCGTCGTTATTCCGTCTGTGATGGAAAGTCTTTCGTTGCTTCTACTGGAAGGATTTGCCGCGAGAACGCCTGTGCTCGTAAAAGAAGGGAGCGCAGTCCTCAAAGAACACTGCATAAAAAGTAACGCCGGGCTATTCTATAATGACTACTATGATTTTTCCGCTTGCGTCGATTACCTCATGAGACACCACCGGGTTCGCCATCTGTTCGGGTTAAATGGTCAACGATATGTTCATCGTTATTACAGCTGGCCGCGGGTTCTGACCGTCTATGAAGAAACTTTGAATCTCAATGCCAACGTCAATCAGCATGCGACTTTTTAACACCGCAGGACTGAAGCTCGAAGAATTCGTTCCCCTTCACGCGGGAAAAGTGGCGATGTATTGCTGCGGACCTACGGTGCACGATCGCGCGCACATCGGAAATTTCCGCACATTCCTGTTTGAAGACGTCCTCTACCGTTACCTGAAATACAAAGGCTACGACGTCAACTATGTAATGAACATCACGGATGTCGATGATAAGACGATTTTGAAATCCCGAAAACAAAATCTGAGTTTGCGGGAATATACTGATATTTATACGCAAGCGTTTTTTGAAGACAGAGACACTCTGAAAATCCTGCCTGCAAACAAATATCCTCGCGCAACCGATCACATTCCGGAAATGATCGAGATGACGCAGAAATTGCTGGAGAAAGGTTACGCCTACAAAAGTCACGATTCGATTTATTTTCGAATCACGGCGCTGCCGGACTACGGCAAACTGTCCGGGCTGGATCAACAAGCACTGATTGATGGATACCGCGTTGATTCTGACGAATACACAAAAGAGAGCCCCAAGGATTTCGTTTTATGGAAGGGGCGTAGAGACGATGAGGATTACTGGGATGCTCCCTTTGGACCAGGGCGCCCAGGCTGGCATCTGGAATGTTCAGTCATGTCGATCAAGTATCTTGGAATCCCTATCGATATTCATGCAGGTGGTGTCGATCTGATTTTCCCTCATCATGAAAATGAAGTTGCTCAAAGTGAAGCATGCTACGGCCAGACTTTTGTGCGCTACTGGTTACACAGCGCTCACCTCCAGGTGGAAGGTGAAAAGATGGCAAAATCCAAAGGAAATTTTTTCACCGTACGCGAGCTGATTGAGGAAGGTCATGATCCAGTCGTTCTGCGTTACATGTTGATGTCTGTTCATTACCGCAAGCAGTTAAACTTCAGTGACGAAAGTCTTGTGCAGGCGAAAGGAGCGGTCGGCCGTTTGAAGGATTTCCTGTACCGGCTTCATTCCGATTCGTTTCCGGAAGGGCGTTCTAATGAAGTAGAAGTAATCCTATTGAAGGCGCAAAAAACATTCGAAGAATCTCTGGATGATGATCTCAACATATCGGGCGCTCTGGGAGCGCTCTTTGAAATGATTTACCAGCTGAATAAGCTTGCCGATAAAGGGCAGCTGGGAGCGCAGGACGCGCAGGCGATTGAAGCACTCATCCGGAAAATGGATCAGGTTTTTGCAGTTGCAAGTTTTCCGGAAACAACCATCTCGGATGAAATTGAAGCGCTCATCGAAAAACGCAATGAAGCGCGTCGCAAAAAGGATTTTCGGATGGCGGATGAAATCCGGAACCTCCTTCTCTCGCAGGGAATCATTCTGGAGGATACACCGGGCGGCACGCGGTGGAAGAAGTCGTGAGTCTGGGGCCGCTCGGCGAAAAGCACGCATGCAATTTCTTGAAAAAGAAAGGATGCAAAATTCTGGAGCGTAATTTTCGAGCAGGTACTCATGGAGAAATTGACATTATCGCCAGATTAGGGAAAATCGTACTCTTTGTGGAAGTCAAAACACGCGCTTCGAATGAGTTCGCTCAGCCATGGGAAGCGGTGGGCTATCGAAAACGAAAACATTTGAAAACAGCGGCCAAATTTTACGTGCAGCAACAACCATCACAGCGGGATCAGAAGTACCGATTTGATGTTTTGAGTATTACGATGAAGGATACTTCTGCTGCAGAAATCGAATGGATCCAAAATGCATTTTAATATGGTAGTGGCAGAGCATTTTCCACTCTCCTGGATTGCACATAGTCTAATTATGAGGTTCAGGCGTACGCAGGATCCCTTATACATCGAAAATGCTCTGCTTGTTTCCGAACTCTGCAGAGCATTGCGATAAATGCCATGCTTATACCAGATAAATATTTTGTTTTACGCCACGCCTATGCTTCTAATTTGGCAAATGCTCTGCCACTACACAAAGGAGTTCAATGCCTGAATTAAGACGCGACCCCGTCAGCGGACGCTGGGTGATTATCTCCACAGAACGGGAGAAAAGACCATCCAGCTACGGCAAATATTCTGTGGAACGAAAAGGGGGCTTTTGTCCTTTCTGTGAAGGAAATGAGCAGCATACACCGCCCGAGCTTCTTGCATACCGGCGCAACGGAACCGGCAAAGATCAAACCGGTTGGAGTCTTCGCGTGGTACCCAACAAGTATCCCGCTTTGCACATCGAAGGAGAGCTGGAACGCCAGGGTGAAGGCATGTTTGACAAAATGAACGGCATTGGAGCGCATGAAGTGGTTGTCGAAACGCCGCAACACGACATGACGCTTTCCAGGATGCCCGTTCAAGATATAGCAAACGTCTTCTGGGCCTTCCGGGATCGAGTTTTGGACTTAAAACGAGACAAACGTTTTCGTTACATTCTCATTTTCAAGAATCACGGAGAACCTGCAGGAGCAACGCTCGAACACAGTCATTCGCAAATCATCGCATTACCGATCGTTCCTAAGCTTGCAGGAGAAGAAATCACTGGCGCGAAGAACTACTTCAACTACAAGGATCGCTGCGTTTATTGCGATATCATCACGCAGGAAAAGTCCGAAGGAACGCGCCTGATCGAAGAGAACAACGATTTCATCGCTTTCTCTCCTTTCGCTCCTCGTTTTCCTTTTGAAACGTGGATCATGCCACGCCAGCACAGTTCGCTTTTCGAAAACGCGCAAAAACGCGAATACGATAATCTGGCAAAACTCTTTAAATCAGTCTTGCGAAAAATGGATCGTGTTCTGGACCAGCCCGCATATAACATGATCATCCATTCTTCCCCGTTTTATGAGAATACACAGGATTTCTATCACTGGCACATCGAACTAATTCCGAAGCTCACGAAAGTGGCAGGATTTGAATGGGGAAGCGGATTTTATATCAATCCTACCTGCCCGGAAGAAGCAGCGCGGTATCTCCGCGAAGCGGTCCCCGGGCCGGAGAAAGAAGCGCAAAATCAAACCAAAGATGAACACAGATAAACACAGATTTTTAGATTCTGTCCGTGTTCATCTGTGTTTATCTGTGGTTTCAAAGGATTAAGAGTTGGGTGATCCTCCCTGGTCCAGGCAAGCGCATGAAGATTGGCAGGCAGCGATAGAAGCAGCTCGCCGGCTTCAGCAAATCTACAACAATTGGCTCTCTAAAATCGATCAGCTCCACTCCATTCCAACGATCGATCAAAGTGTGCCGCTGCTGCAAAAAATTCAGCAGGAGATGAACGAGATCTACGCCCTACCGGACCAGCAACAGGTTTTCAACGCGCGCGCGGTGCATCTGATCAATGAACTTCTGGATTACTTACGTTCGACAACAACACAATTGAGCAAACTTCTCGCGTTGCAGATTGAGTATTTCCAGCAGATTACTCCATGGATGGATGCGAAGATCCAGGAATTACGTTTGGAGGAAAACCACAACGTAACCTATCACGTGGGAGACATTGCGAAAAAATTGGATGAGCTGCAGATGCAAATTGCCTCTTTGGAGGGCCAGGTCAGAAAAAGTGCCGCGGGCGTGCCGTCCGCGCCTGCTGCCGGAACGCCTGCGTCCTCACCCAGGGAGAAAGATTTTCGATATCATGTGTTCGAACAGGTTTTCCGTGAACCCTACGATCGATTGAAAGAATCGCTCCGCCGCTACCTGCCTTATTTTGAGAATGCGCCGGAACCGATCCTGGACCTCGGCTGCGGTCGAGGTGAATTCCTGCAGCTGATGAAAGAATCCGGCAAAAATGCGTACGGCGTCGACATCAGCGAATATGAGGTGGAGCGTTTGCGCTCAGCAGGTCTGAATGCCACAGCAGAAGATATTTTTGAACACGTTCAAAAATTGGAGCTGGAGAGCACCGGCGCAGTTTTCTGCGCGCAGGTTGTGGAGCATCTGCCACCGGAAACAGTGCACAATTTGCTTTCCTGTTTGCATCGCGTAATGAAAAAAGGCGCGCCTCTTGTGATGGAAACAGTAAATCCTTTATCCGTTTTTGGATTTCACCATCTCTTTTTTAAAGATCCCACGCATGTCTTCCCTGTCCATCCGGAAACCCTTCTCTTTATGCTTCGATACGCCGGATTCAAAGATGTGGAAGCTCATCTGATTTCGCCGGTTCCGGAGCAACAAAAACTGCCCGAACCAAAGAAAGAAGATTTCCATCCGGCGGTTTATGAGTACTTGAAGTCCTTAACTGGAAGATTGAACCGTTTCTTGTACGAATCGCTGGAGTATTACGTAATCGGATACAGGAAATAAGTTTTATGCGAAAATCGTTTTTCTTGAATGGATTGCGATAGACAGAAGCGAAAAGCCGAGCAGGCGTAAGCGGAGGATTAGTGAGGTCAGGCTGTTGAAGGTATTCATAAGCTATGCGCGCGAAGACATCGAGTCCTCGCGTCGGATCTACGCGTATCTAGCCTCCATTGAGGAACTGTCTCCCTGGATGGATAAGGAAAATCTCCAACCGGGAGAGAACTGGAGAGAGACTATCTTCGCCGCGATTGCTGAAAGCAGTTTGTTCATCCTCCTCCTCTCACGTCTTGCATTTGCAAGAAAGAGATTCCTCCATGAAGAAATTGACGCTGCTCTTCGTAGGCATTCTGCGTTTCCGGAGAATCAGCCGTTCATCGTCCCGGTCCGTCTTGACGATTGTGATCTGATTGGGGATATTGCACGCCTACAGACCATCGATCTTGATGAAAACTGAGAGCTCGGACTGGAGCAGCTGCGCACCACGGTCGTGCGTGCCCTAACCTCGAATCTGGCTGACGCTTTTCGGCCGGTAAACAAGTACTGGAGTTTGGACCAAAGATCACGTTGGATTAAGGACTATGCTGCTTTCGTGATGCAGTTTTCGGCGACGACTGTTCTTCGTCACCTTCACGAAAATTACGATCTCTATGCCGATGAGATGTATGCCGTGAGGTTGATGATCGAAGTGTCTCATGAAATGCGCAGCGAGTCCGTGACGGCGTACGTCCTTCGGTTACACGAAATCGCTCGAACGTCACACAACTATGTTGGAGAGACGACTGAGGCTTGCGGTGCGTTTCTAGATACTTCAAAACTGGTACCTGCCAACGTGCACGGAATGCTTTTGCGACATGCACTCGACTCCTGGCTGGAACTGGGAGCGGTGTTGGGTAACACATTCACTCCCTGCCTCATCTTGCTGGATGTTGCCAAGCACTATCTAGCCCAACATGAGGGACGTTATCACAGCGATTTCGAGGCCACATTGGAATGCCTCAAGGTGCTTCGCCGGTACGATTTACTGTTCGTAGATTTGCCTCCAGGGTTTTTTGATTCTGCAAATATTCTTCCCAAGTAATATACCCTTCATGATGATCGCGAATCAAAACCTTCCATTCGTCAATGGGCTTCCTGCGCCGGGTGGAGGACTGACAGGATCTTCCATCTTGGACAATTACGCGTGCAGCGGATCGACCATAGGCGAGTGCTCCGGCATAGCAGGGGTTCTTCAGAATTTGGCGTATACGGTTTCCTTGCGGCAAAGACCAGATGATTTCCTCACCCGAAGTTCCTGCTTTTGCCTCCGGCAGCGGAATTTGCTCATCACGGTACCATAACAAGGCTTGTCTGGCGCTGCCTAATTCACGGAATTTGCTGAACAAACTTTCAATTGCTTCCTGTACCTGGAGATCCGGTATTTTTTCGATGCGATCATCTTCAGTTCTTACGAATCCCACCGGAACTTCCCACATTACATAACCCCGCGCAATCTTTTGCTCAAAGGCTTGTCTGGCACGCTGCCGGAACAAACTGAGTTCGAATTCACTCATTGTCCCTTTCAATCCCAAAAGCAGCCGGTCGACCCGTCCGCTTCCACTTCGGCCCAGGTCCTCATCTATGACAATCGTTTTGCGGAAACCCAGATCCTGAGCTCGCTTTTCCAAGCTGTATTGTCGCAATTGCCCTTCCTTATGGTAGCGAACCTGTTGCATAGTGGATTGGCGCACGTAAACATAAGCGGTCCGTTGAAGGTGATGCTCCTGGATTTTATCACTCATTGATTCCTCCTATCTAAGAAATTAAATCTAATACGGTAGTAAATTCTTGATCCGCTGAAGAAAACGCTGAGAGAATCGCTTCATGGCTCATTGCAGTTTTCTTATTTTGCTTCGCATCGGATCACTTCGCGGAGCAGCCGGCTCAGAAGATCCCGGCACTGATCTCGCCGCTCTTTTGGAAGATGCCTCCAAATATCCTTTCGGGCGAAGGGTAGGGTTTGTTGCATTTTTGCAAGTGTCTTCTTGTTCTGTCGCATCAGAACCTCCTTTCTTCTGAGGCCCAGAACTACAGGACTCCGCGGCGGAAAGCAAGGGTTGGCTGTCCACCAAATCGCACAGAGACAGAAGGGCGGAAATAGCAATATGCGGTGAATCCTCTTCTTTTAGCTGATCGCAGAGAATCGGATCTAGCATCCAGGATGGAATTGCGATTCGCAGTCCGTCCTTCAGACGTACGGTCAAATAATCTGCGGAAAGGAATGGAGATCCCCTTCTCACAACTTCTCATCTCAATTCATTCCAACAATAAGTGCCCTCAGTTTCAAATCGACCTTCATTACCCATACCGACCGCCGCGGTTTCGTCCAACGGACTTCTATACGGCAACTCGCTGACTCTTTCTCACTTATTTTTCACCATTCCGCTTTTCTGATACTCTACCTACCGGGTCTTGCGAGCGAGTTGCCGCATAGAAGCCTATACGTTCGGCGGCGCAAAAAGGGAAGTGTTGAACAAAGGAGAAGAGTTAATGACTGAGATAGCGGCTTCGGTTAAAGACAATCGTAGAAAGTTGCGGTATCGGTGGTGGTTCGCGAATGTTGTTGGGTTGATCATTGCCTTCCTGCTTTTCAGCCTTATAGGCCATGGCATCACGGGTCCCCATGGGGATGATCTAACATTTGCACAGGACATCGCACATACGCTCGGTCTCCTTGTCGTTGGCTTGATCCTTTTCTCGGCACAACGTGCTGCGCTGGGGCCATGGCTATCTGTTAGCGCAGCAAGAATCATTGGTGCCACCATTGTGTTTACCGCAGCGTTCCAATTTGGAGCGAAGATCTATCGCCCACCTACTGATTGGATTTTAGGCTTCACCGTCCTTGGCTCCGCCGCGTGGGTGAGTTTTCAAGGATTTAAGGGCCGACGATTGGTATGGACAATCGCGACGATCTTGGGCTTCTGCATAGGAATGGCATTTACCACGCCTGTTATGTTCGCTGCAATCAGGTCCGGTGTTTTCGATCCAGAGTCGCCAACACTGCTAGATCACACGATAACCTGGGTTCTGGGTGCCGGTATGACAGGAATTTTTGGCGGCTACATAAGCAGTTGGCCACTCAGCCGTCTCCTGATTTCATCGTATTCCAGCCCCAGCTCCGCCTAAC
>JAKEFK010000273.1 GCA_022616075.1 bacterium | reverse complement strand
CGGCGACTCGCAGGCGAGACGCCCGCGTTACTTTGTTTAGTATAATGGCGGTCGATGACCTGGTCATTCGTTCTGGCGGGGGTCCTGGCCTTTCTCGTGGCCGTCTATGGCACACCGGTGGCTCGAGCGGCTGCGTTACGCTTTGGAGTTGTTGATCAACCGGACGGCAATCTCAAGACCCACGGTGAAGCTGTTCCTTATTTCGGCGGGCTTGCCATCTACCTCGCCGTTCTGATCCCGCTCTGTCTCTTCTACCAGTTTGAAAAAAGCATTCTCGCAATTCTACTCGCAGGAACACTGGTTTTGATTCTCGGATTGATCGATGATTTTGGAGTTCTTACGCCAACTGCGAAATTCATCGGGCAGTTTATAGCCGCGGTCGTCCTTATTAAGGGGGACATCCTGATTCGAGTCGAAGCTTTTCATCCTTACGTGAATTTGTTTTTAACCCTTTTTTGGATCATCGGAATCACCAATGCAATCAATATCATTGATATCATGGATGGTCTTGCGGCAGGTGTTTGTTTGATCAGCGCCATATTTCTATTCATCGTTTCCGTTATCAACAGGCATGAAATGATTGCCGTGTTTGCCGTCACGCTTGTCGGTGGGTTAGCCGGATTCTTGCCGTACAACTTTCGTCCTGCTCGAATCTACATGGGAGACACAGGTAGCATGTTTTTGGGACTCACCCTGGGAACACTCGCGATCATGGGCGACTATTCCGCAATCAACAATCTTGCTTATTTCAATCCGATCCTTTTCTTTGGAGTTGCGATTTTCGACACCATGTACGTCATGTTGTTGAGGGCAATCCGTGGCCGCTCAATGTTTCTGGGTAGCAAAGATCATTTTGCGGTGCGATTGAAACACGCAGGCTGGTCTATTAAGAAAATTGTGATCGCTACATACATAGCCGGCTTATTTTTAGGGACTGTGGCTCTCTTCAATATGTTTTTGCCCGCGCAATCCTCCCTCATCGTGTATTCGATGCTTTCCTTCGCCCTTGTGGTTATCGGCTGGCGGCTTTCCAAAATAAAAGTGGCTTGATGGAAACCGGGGTTTTGATTATTGGAGCTGGACTCGCCGGTTTGAGTGCAGGATATCATCTCGACAAAACCGATCACGTTCTTGTGGAAGCCGAAGAGCGGGTTGGTGGCCTGTGCAAATCCTTTTTCGTGGATGGTTTCCATTTTGATTGCACGGGACATCTGATTCACTTCAGAACGAGCGAGGGAAGGCAGATCATAACAGGTCTTGTAGGGGACAGGATTCAGGAACATCAACGCAAATCCGCAATCTACATCCAGGGCAGATACACAGACTATCCTTTTCAAGCCAACACGTACGGACTTCCACGCGAAATCATCAAAGAATGTGTTCTTGGATTCGCTCAGACTTTGTTAAATAAGAAAAAAACGAAAGTAAAGAATTTCCAGGACTGGATCCAGGATACATTTGGTGACGGAATAGCGCGGCATTTCATGGTGCCATACAACGAAAAACTGTGGCAACACGATCTCGGCGACATCGCATTAGATTGGGTCAACTGGTCGATACCCAAACCAAGTCTGGAAGATGTATTGAACGGAGCGCTTGGAATCAAAAACAAGCAATTTGGATACAATCCCGTTTTTTACTATCCCTCTGAGGGTGGAATTGGTTTGCTACCCGAAAGTTTTCCCATCCGCGGCCGTTTATTGCTTTCCACGCGCGTGACGAAAATCAATTTACGAAAGAAAGAGGCAACTCTCAGTGATGGATGCAGGATTCGTTATGGTTCGCTGTTTTCAACCATGCCGCTTCATGCACTTTTACAAATTCTGGAGGATGCGCCGGCAAATGTGACGGCGGCTCATCGCAATTTGCAGTATGTCTCAGTTTTGAATGTCAATTTAGGAATTGATCGTCCGAATGTTCTTCCGTACCACTGGGTGTATTATCCAGAGAAAGATAAACCGTTTTACAGGATCGGTTGTACATCAAACTTCTCATCTTCAGTGTCTCCGCCGAATACGTCCTGTCTCTACATTGAAATCTCTCTGAGATCGGATCGGGAGCATGATGTCAATGCGCTCGTTTCTCAAACCATTGCGTCTTTAAAGCAAACCGGCATTTTGACGGATGCCGACCGGATTGTCGCTCGATTTCCGGTCATGCTTCCCTATGCTTATGTGGTTTATAACAGCGCGCGCAAAAAAGCTGTGGAACATATCCAGCGTTATCTGAAGTCACACAACGTTCACAGTTTCGGACGATATGGATCCTGGGTCTATTCCAGCATGGAAGATGCCGTTCTGGAAGGAAAGCAGCACGCCGAACAACTTCTGCAAAACGCAAAGCAATGAAATTAAACCGCCAAGACGCCATGGGCGCCAAGAAAAAAAAGAAAAAATCCTTCTTCGCACTTGGCGTTCTTGGCGCCTTGGCGGTTCAATGATTTTCCGCTTTCGGGAGAAAGAATTCTGGATTTTAATCGCTTCCGGACTCGTGCTGTTTTATCGGCCGTTGTTTCTAGGTGAAACATTTTTTTATCGCGATCTTCACCTTCATTTCTATCCTCAAAAACTCCGATTCGTAGAGTTAATCCGCAACGGAGAATTCCCTCTCTGGGATTCGTATCTTCACGGCGGTCAGCCCTTTTTAGCCGATTTGAACAACATGGCGCTTTATCCGTTCAACCTGGTCTACCTCGCTTTGCCTTCCCTTTTTGCATTCAACATGGACATCATCTTTCATGTGCTTTTCAGCGCAGCAGCCACATACTGGCTTTGCCGTTTTCTGGGAATCACGCCACTCTCTTCCATGATTGCCGGTGGAATCTATGCTTTCTGCGGTTATTCCCTTTCTCTGACGAACCTGCTCAGCCGACTGACAGCAATGCCCTACTTACCACTGATGATTCTTACACTGCATGGATTTTTTGTTCAGCGAAAAGCGAAGTGGTTTGTCCTGTGTGCAATATTTGGATCCTTTCAAATTCTTGCCGGCGCGCCGGAAATGACCATCCTGACTATTCTGACCCTGTTTGGCTGGTCACTTTTTAACGGTGTTGCGGGACGTCCGGTTCCGCGTCTCGCGGTTTGTCTCGCATTGACTTTACTGGTGGGAGGGATTTCAGCAATTCAGATCGTTCCCACTTTAGAGATGCTGCAACAATCCGAACGATCCACTCTTTCGGACTACGATTCCTTCTCGGCATGGTCCCTTCATCAAAAAAGAATACCGGAAATGATTTTCCCGGGATTCCTGGGACGCACTGACGGCACCAGGCGCAGCGATTATTGGGGTGCAAATCTGGAAAGCATGGGCTTTCCATTTATTCTGAGCATTTACTTTGGATGGCTTGCTTTGTCTCTTGCAGTATTCGGCACTGTTTTTAAACATTCACTGTCACGCCTGCGCGTTTTTCTGTTTTCGCTGACTTTGTTGTTCATCGTTTTATCCATGGGAAGGTTTTTACCAGGCTTCGCGGAGTTATACGCAGGCGTTCCCTTGTTGACGGCAGTCAGGTATCCGATAAAGTTTTTGGCGGGCGCGATTCTACCGATTAGTTTGCTCGCCGCTTTCGGTCTGGATACGATATTCCAGAGAGACGGCCGGCAAAAACGGATCGCATTTTTCTTCTGGGTTTCCGCAGTAGTGTTTACCAGTTTTGCTCTGCTTTTTCGCCTGTCACCGGATTTCGCCAGGGATTTCCTAAATTCCTATTTTGGCATCGCCCCCGAAACGGCAATCCAGTGGCTGAATCGTTCTTTCCTGCATGTTGCTCTGGTTTGTCTCGCCGCGACATGTTTTTATCAGCACTGGATTTTCAAGCCGGGCAAACAGCATGTGGCCCTCTCTGCCGTCCTTCTATTCGATTTAATCTGGGTTGGTTTCGATGTGAACCATTTTGCGCCGAACCAATTCTTTGAGCAGACGCCTGCGCTAGTAAGCACTGTAAAAAAGGAGTTGGGGCCAGGGCGCTTCTACCGCGCTCCGCATCCGCACAATCTGAATTTGAACCTGCCTGCGAATGAGGTCGTTTATTTCAATCGATGGCATCTGGAAACGCTTCATAACTATTCGGCCGCTCTGTATTCGATTCCCGTTATCTACCATGAAGACTTTGACAACCTCGCTCAAAACGAAGTCGTCAGAATATCCGACCACCTGCTCCGTTTACCTTGGGAACAACGACTCCCCTTCTTGACGGCCGGAGCCGTATCACTCTTCCTGGCTCCGGATCATTTAACTTTACCGGGCGTGCATTCATTAGCCACGGCAAAAAACACGAGCGGTGTCCCGTTTTTTCTATATAGGAATTCGGCCGTTTCCAGTCAATTATTTTTTGTGCCGGAGGCGATTCGTGTCTCCAACAACCAGGAGGCTTTTCGAAAGATGAATGAGCCGGGATTTCATCCACTGCAAACGGTTTTGATCTCCGCTAATGAAGATATTCCTGTGACGAATCCTGACTCCTGCCGGCTCTTTGAGATAGTCGTCGCGGAAACGAAAGCGTCACGAATCAAGTTTCACACCCGATCGGATTGTGATTCCTTTCTTTATTTCGCGCAACCGTTTTACAAAGGATGGATCGCACGCGTAGATGGGACTGAATCCACGGTCTTCAGAGCCAATTACGCGTTTTCAGCGAGTTTCGTAAAAGCCGGAGAACATACGATCGAACGGATCTACAGGCCGGAATCAGTAAAAAATGGAATGATTGTAACCTCGATCTCTGCGATTTTCTTGTTTGTTCTTTCCCGTTTCCTACTGCGCCGCATTGTGTAGGAACTGCACATAAAACCGGATCATGTCCAGATAGTTCTGGACTTGAATTCTTTCGTCAGTCCCGTGAACCCCCCGGAAATCCTCCATCGTTACACGATAAGGAGAGAAACGATAAACATTATTGCAAATCCTTGTGTAATGCCGCGCATCGGTCGCGCCAATTACTACTCCCGGAACCACAATGACTGATGGATAAAGCTGCTTGATGGTGCGATGAAGCATCTCGAACTGCTGCGCTTCCAGTGAAGATACCGGAGAAGGATTCATTGCATTCGGACGTTCGCTGATTTTGATTTTCTCGTTCGCAATTGTCTTCCGGATGTGGTTGGTCACATCCTTCACCGTTTCTCCCGGCCGGATGCGGAAGTTGACGGTTGCAGTTGCGTGACTCGGCAAAACGTTTTCTTTCACCCCACCGTTGAACATCGTGACGGCGGTGGTGGTTCGAACCATTGCATTCCCAGCTCGCAGTTTGGAAAACCCAAAAACCAGGAGCGGATTGAAGAGCCATCGATTCACAACAAAAAAACGTGAAACAAAAGGGAGTTCCGGTCCGAGATAATCCAGCATTTGGGCAGCTGAACCTTCCAAACGTCCCGGCATCGGATTCTCTTCGAGTCGCTCCACGGCTCTGCTCAACTCACCGATGATTGTGTGAGGAGGTGGTGCAGAAGAATGACCTCCTGTGCCCTTCATGCTGAGTTGAACGGTGACATACCCTTTTTCAGAAGTTCCGATCATGGCTGCCGGCGATAGAACTCCCGGAATCATTTCTTCCAAAATAGCGCTGCCTTCATCCAACACCATGTCCGGTTTGATTCCCCGCGCTTCCAAAACTTGCACGATCGCTGCAGCACCGCGCCCTCCCGCTTCTTCGTCGTGCCCAAACGCAAAGTAAATTGTGCGCTTTGGTTTAAAACCGTTTTGTAGCGAGTGCTCGACTGCTTCCAGCTGGGAAAGAACATTGGACTTATCATCCAGCGTTCCTCTTCCCCAAATGTACCCGCCGGCGATTTGACCACCGAAAGGGGGATGCTTCCAGGGCGTGTCTTCTACCGGCACAACATCGAAATGAGCCATCACCACCACCGGCGCAAGGCTGGCATCTGCACCCTCCCATCGAAAGAGCAGACTGTATTGGCTGACGCTTTCGACACTCAACTGCGAATGAGCCAGCGGAAAGATCTCGCGAAGGTAATCATGGAACCGCTTGAATTCTGCATGATTTAATCTGGAAGGTTCATCATAGGAAATCGTTTGAATCTTCAACGCCCCAACGAAATGATTTACAAGAAGATCGGAGTTCAGCGCGATTTTTTCAACGGCTGGGACCTGAAGCTGGCGCGACTTCACCAGAAAGGTTCTTGCTAGCAAGACAATAAACAGCAAGGCAAACAGGATTAAAAAAGTTCTTAAAACTTTCTTCACTGGCCACGTTCCCTTTGAACAAGAATCCGCCGCAGTATTTTTCCGGAAGGAGATTTTGGAATCTGATCGATCTGATCGATCTTACGGATTTTCTTGTAAGGCGCCACGCGTGAAGCAACGTAATCTTGAATTTCCTGCAAGGCAACATCTCCCTTCAATACAACAAGTGCTTTCGGCACTTCACCTGCCTCCGGATCGGCGCTTGGAATTACGGCTGCATCTGCAATCATCGGATGTGTCAGGAGAACCGCTTCGATTTCCGCGGGAGCTACCTGATATCCTTTGTATTTAATCAACTCCTTGACGCGATCGCGAATATAAAAGTTACCCTCTCCATCGGCAAAGCCTATATCGCCGGTTCGAAGCCATCCCTCCCCATCAATGGCGCTGGCCGAGACTTGCGGCTGGTTCAAATAACCTTTCATCACCTGGGGACCGCGAACCAGAATCTCTCCTTCTTGATTTACTCCGAGTTCCCTCCCCCGATCATCGACAATCTTGCATTCCGTGTTCGGCACACAAACTCCCACTGAACCGGTCTTAATTCGCGCCTTCTCGTACGGGCTCATATGTGTCGCCGGGCTGGCTTCTGTCATCCCGTATCCCTGTTTGATCAAACAACCGATTCGCTCGGAGCACTCGCGAGTTAGATCCGCGCTTAAAGGGGCAGCAGCGCAGAAAATGGTTTTCAATTGCGATAGATCGTAACCGGATACCACGGATTGTTTCGCGAGTGCAAGAACAATCGGGGGAACAAGAGGAGCGAGTGTGACGCCGTAGGTTTCGATGTTTTTCAAAAGCTGTTCCAGATCATAACGTTTCATCATCACGTTCGTACAACCAAGGTACAAACACTGATTCATGATCACCATCAAGCCATAAATATGAAACAGCGGGAGCACACAGATGACAACATCCTCCGGAGAAAATACTTTGCTTGCTTCGATCTGTAGCAGATTCGCAACGAGATTCCTGTGCGTAAGCATCACGCCCTTTGGGAATCCTGTTGTGCCGCTGGAATATGGCATCGCAATCAGATCTTCTTTCGGATGAATGGAAACATCCGGAAGTGGTCCGTCGCCTGACGGCATCGATTCCCCTGCCACGAAAATCTCCTGCACTTCGGAACTATTGGTGGCCTCGGTGGCTTTCTCCACTAGCTCCGGAGTGGTTAACAGGAATTTTGCACGGCAATCCTTCAACTGACCTGCCAGTTCCTGTGAAGTGCAAAGAGGATTTGCTGTGGTCACGATTCCGCCAAGCAACGACACGGCATGAAATGCTACAGCATATTCAATGGAGTTTGGCGAATAGATCGCAAACACATCCCCCTTTCTCAAACCATCACGATCAAGACCCCGCGCGCAGGCCAGAACTTCATCATAGAATTCAGCAAAGCTAACTTTCCGTTCAATCGACACATCGACAAAAGCGGTACGGTATCCAAATCGTTTCACACGTTCCAGAAGAAACGGAGTGAGTGCAACATCGGGAATCGAAACCGGAGGATAAGGACTTCGAAAAATCATATTCCGCTCTTGTCGTAGATGATCACAGTAACAGTACCGCGAGGATCAAAATTGTTCCGAGTGCGGTCAGCAGTGTGCCAACGAGTGAGCCGGGTGTTCGATAAGTGAGGCTCAACCGATTCTTGCCGGCCGGCGCCTGAATTTTCATCCATCCATCTTCCAAAGTGTGTATCGGAATCAATTTGTTTTCCATTTTGCATTCCCAACCTGGCAGATCGTTGCGATGGATGATCAAATCAATGGGATCAGAAGAATCCGTTTCGATGACAAGATGATGGGGTGCAACCTCCAGCGACCGAAGCTTTGTTTGTGGATTGCTTGATTTTACCAATGGGTAAACCGGGGTCGTCAGACGGTGGACTAAGAATCTTGTCGCTTTCTGATTCAACAATCTCAGTTCAGGATGATTCAGGAGCCTCTCGGAAATAACGAATCCGATTGCTGCCTCACGCAGAAGCTCGAGATTTTTTCCGGTTTGTAAAAGCTCCTCGACTTTTCGCTTTCTTGCCGGCAGCGGTTTCCAGAGCATCAATCCACTGTCCGGTGGCGTACCATAATTTACCCCCCATTGAAGCCCTGCCAATGGGGATAATCCGCTCCTCGCTGCGGCACAATGCAAATTCCATCGTCTTAACTCCGGAATCTGAGTCACTTCAGGTGGCACCTTGCGGATTTTTGATAAAGAAACCATCTGCGGCACCTGCAAGTTTGCGATCAGAAGCTCCACCACCACCAGAGCCGGAATAAGCTTGAGCACCGGCGTATGAAATTTTCGAAACAACTGCGCTGCACCTATTGCCGCTCCCATTGCAAGAAAGGTTGCAAAAACCGGACTACCACCGAACAACACCCAATCAACCAGAATCACAATCAGCGCGCACCAAACAACTCTGTCTCGCAATCCTATTAAGAATAGAGAGCCGGAAATCACACCGAAATAGGGAAGCAGTTTCCAGTCCGGCTGTGCGAAGCCCAATTCGGCGTTGGAATGCGGTATCCACAACACCGCCGGAATCCACTGAATCGCTGCAATCATAAGAGTAGAAACAATCAATAACAGGAAGCGAAGAAAAACAATCCGGTCTCTGGCACGCAAATAAACAATTACCAGAGTGATGCAAACAAGGAGAAACGTAAACGCTTGAACAAAAGTGAAGCCGGCCAACCACTGGCATGCCAATGCCACGGAGGCTATCATGGTTCTCCGAATGCTCTGTTGCAGACCGGAATAGACCAGCCCAAGAATCCAGGGCAGCCAGCTTGAAGTGATCAATACTTCACTTGAATTTAAAGCGCCAAGCGCCGAACTCGAAAGCAAGAAAGTAAAAGCGCCGGTCAGCGATGCCGCAACGGGAAGGCTGAATTCCCTGCGGCATAGCCAGTACATGGCCCCTGCTCCCCAGAACAGATGAAATATCAGGGATACATTCCAGGCTTGATCAAGGGGCAGTACCAGGTAGAGAACATTACCGGGATAGAAGATCGCAAGATTCGGATCTGCCCAAAGCGGAATTCCACCTGAGACGGCGTTGCTAATCCAGGGAAGATTTCCGGCAAAAAAATGGGACAACCAGACAAATCGCATGGGATGTTCCAGAAAAAACTGGTTCCCGGCGCAGAGAATCAGTTCATTTCCGATCAAAAAACTGAGATAGAGAATCGCCACTAAGAGGAATAAAAGAGCAACAACAGCATCTGACTTTACCTTCATAAGAGAGCTTAACGCGAAGACGCGAAGACTCACGGACGCGTCGACGCACTAGCGCGTTCATCTTATCAGAACCAAATGAATTGAGATATAATTCCCCACTTCTTACATGAAAAGTTGTAATTTCCTGTTGCTCCTGTTTCTTACGATTTTTGGCTGCGGAAATAGACCCGATGTTATTTGGAGCTTCAAAACAGGCGGGCCGATTTACCATTCTCCTGCCGTTGGTGGAAACAAAGTCATTGTTGGCAGCAACGATCAAAATGTTTACGCTCTGGATGTTCAAACCGGAAAAGTAATCTGGAAAACAGATCTCGGAGAACGCATTCTGATGACGCCGCTGGTGGAGGAGAACAGCATTTACGTTGGATCCGCATCCGGTTATTTTTATCATCTGGACGGCAAGGATGGATCTGTTCGGTGGAGATTTAAGACTGGAGCGAAGCTGGAATTCGACCCTTGCGCGGACAATGAAGGCATCTATTTTGGCAGCCATGACGGCAATTTCTACAAGATTACCCGCGAAGGACAAAAACTGTGGGCTTTAGAAACAAATAACGTTCTAACCAGTTCCTGCACATTTTACAAAGACATGGTGATCACGACCGCGTGGGACTCGAACGTCTATGCGTTACGCCGCAATACAGGCGAGGTGGTTTGGAAGAATTCTACGAAGCAATACAATTACGGAATTGGAGTTGTGGTGGGAGATTCAATTTTTTATGGAACGCATGACGCTTTTTACCGCTTCGATGCCACGATCGGAAAAACAATCTTTCAAAAAAAAGCGGCTTACCATAGTCATGTTGTGGCCCTCCAGAATTTCATTTTTACTGAAGAAAATGGTTTGACAAAGAGATCCCTGGACGGTCAGGTTTTAAAGAACTTACGCTTCACTCCCAGTCCGGAATTTGTGCCGGTGGTGGTGAAAGACTACATCGTGACGGCCGATTCCGTAGATACTCTGTATGGAATCTCTGCAGAATTAGAGATTCTTTGGAAGTTTCGCGCAAAAAATTCGTTTTGGTCCGCCGGTGCACTACAAGATGGAATTTACTACATCGGAAACCGGGATACGTACGTCTACGCGCTCCGGCTTCCGCAATAAGTCAATCTATATATTCATCAGTCTGACTGTCTTCGTCGTTTCCTTCTTCAAAATCGCTGACCTGGATTTCTGGTGGCATCTCAAAACAGGCGAGATCATCTGGGAAAAAAAAGAGTTTCAGTTTACTGAAATTTACAGCTTTTCTGCTGCAGGGCGTCCGTATGTGGATCACGAATGGCTGTTCCAGGTCATTCAGTACTTTTTCTACTCCATCGGCGGTCCTGCAGGTATCATCCTTTCTAAATGCGCGATTCTCGCAACCATCTATCTGTTGATTGCGCGTTTCTTGCTGCAAAAGAAATTGAATCCCTGGATTGTGGTGACGCTTCTAATCGTATCCATGGCTGGAGGGCACTCTCGTTTCCTGGAACGGCCTGAAATTTTCACAGAGCTGTTTTTGGTCGGCTGCTATCTTTTATTCCACAAATACCTGGAAACAAAAAACTGGAAATACTTGCTGGGAATTGCCCCGATCATCATCGTCTGGTCGAACATTCATGCTGCGGTCATACTGGGTATTATTCTGCAAGGAACTTTTCTGGCCGGTGTAATCCTGGAGCGCATCCTTAAACAATACGGATATCCAATGTTTTACGATGCCGGCAATCGTGAAATTGTTGCTCTCTTCCTGTTGATTCTCGCATCAATCATCCTCACAGGTTTGAATCCAAACGGTTATGGAATTCTGATGGTTCCCTTTGAATTGACTCAAATCATAGACTCAGGCCTCCTGAAAAATCAGGAATGGCAACAACCACCTCCCTTGAGATTTCCTTTCTTCTATTTAGGACTCTTTTTTGTATTTTTCCTTTTCGTCGTGAACGCCCGAAAGATTCACTTTACTCACTTATTGTTTGGCGCTTTTCTTGGATACGTTTCAATGAAGTACGTGCGCAACGTCGCCCTTTTTTCGATGTTCATGCCGCTGATGGTATGGCCCTACCTCTCCGGCCTCGGGATTCGCTGGAGAGCAGCCCTGGCCGCGCTCTGTATCACGGCGCTTTACTGGTTGATCGCTTTGTCTCCATTCGAATTTGGAACCGGCGAGGCGAGTTACTTCCCGGATCAGATTGTAAAATTCACAAAAGAAAAGAATCTCAGCGGAAACCTGTTCAATAGTTATGCATTCGGCGGATATCTGATCTGGAATGTCTTTCCGGAACGGAAAATTCTCATTGACGGCCGGAACGAGGTTTTCTTGCCGTTACTCCACGAAATTGTGAAAGTCAGGGCGGATGGTCGTTTGTGGAGGAAATTTCTGGACAAATACAAGATTGAATATGCGCTATTGAACTATTTTGATGAGCTGGAAGAAGTCACACTCATTGATTCTCAAAACCTACCTATAAAAACTTATGCACCTTTTTCTTCCACACATTTTCCCAGATCCAGATGGGCACTGGTCTATTGGGATGATGATGGGATGATACTGGTAAAACGGAAAGGATTGAATGAATCTCTGGTTTCCATGGAGTACACTTCTGTCTTTCCGGAAGGGGTCGCGTACCAATTGAGCCTTGTAAGAGGAGGAAAGGTAGATAAGGACCGGGCGATTGCGGAAATTTTAAAAAAACTAAAGGAAGACCCTCAATGTAAGAGAGCACAGAGAATGCTGAATGAAATCAGAACGGGAAGTTAAGAATTATATTGCAGATTGCATAGTGAGTATTGCATAAAACATTTTTGCAAAACCGCTTTTTGCAATACGCATTCTGCGATTTGGAAATAGACTAATCGCGCACCCAGCCTGGCAAAGCTCCCGCTTTACGTGCTTCATCTTCAAGACCTTCAGATTCCTGTTTTGCACTTTCCAGATCTTGTTTCGCCTGCTCCAGTTCCTTCAAACGTTCGATCCTTTCTGATTCAATCAAAGGACGCTGAGCAACTCCATCGGACTCGGCATAAAATGCTGTCGTTAGAGTATTGATCTCGCTTTGAATCTCCTGAACTCGTGTCTGGGCCTCTTGCAGTCTTTGATCTGTTTCCTGTTTTCGTGAGCGCCAGTACTCTTCGGTCTGAGTCGGATCAGCTTCTTTCTTGTCCTTTTTATCCGCCTCTTTGTTGTCCCCCGCAGATTCATCGCCAGGTACAGATGTTGATTCCATCCCAAGTTGTTTTTTTCGAATCTCCTCGATGTCCTGATTCGTAAGTGTCTTCTTTGCCTCAGTCTTCGCCCTTCTCTCTTTTTCTTTCTTGGCCGCCTTGACGAGAGCGGAATCCTCGCCGAACGAAACCGAAATAAACGCAATCAAAACACCGATCAAAAGAAATAGATTTTTCATAGGGAGCTCCAATTACCCTTGAGTATAATGCAAAATATTGAAAATTGCATATTGCATATTGCAAAAAAGAAGGTCAGCAGCAGGTTTTTATGCAATTTGCAATAT
>JAKEFK010000272.1 GCA_022616075.1 bacterium | reverse complement strand
TCGACGATGCACTGGGGCATCGACTGCGTCGCGGCGCCTCGCATCTGCCTGCCCGGCGCTCGCGCCATATGTCATCATATTTATGGGAAGGGACACTTAGTTTGAGTCGGCGGTTGATCAATTCCGCTATTGTCGGCAGGACTGGAGGTGGACGGCGCGACCGTCGTTCACTTTTGCATTCGTCTCCGGCAAAACCCATCTCAGCAATATTGCAAAGAACAATATCGTATTATATGATATTATAAGTATCGATATCATGAAAAAGAATGTGATTCCTATTTACCTGGAGGATCGGCAGGAACGGATCCTGCGGAAACTTTCCGAAAGCGAGGGGACATCTATCTCCTCCGTTGTTCGAAAGGCGGTCGATCTGATGATTCAGCACTTGCCGGTGGATAAGGATCCGGCATTACGGATCGTTGGACTCGGATCGTCCCGTAAGAAAGATCTCGGCGTTCGCCATGATGAAGCCATCATTCAGGAGTTGGAGAAGGAATTCCGAGAGGATTAATGGCAGCCCAGGTGTTTGTGGATACCAGTGGCTGGATTGCGCTCGTGGATAAGAGTGAACGCCGTCACAAGGACGTTTCTGATGCTTACAGAAAACTTCTCACAGGCACGCAAGTGCTTGTAACATCAGATCTGGTGCTGGCAGAATCGCATATCCTGGTGCG
Organism: bacterium; assembly: GCA_022616075.1. NCBI lineage: Bacteria > bacterium. Next base: position 6,538 of record JAKEFK010000272.1, on the reverse strand, counting down.
CCGGAGGTTGAGCTATTCCGCCGCTGAAACCTTTCTGGAAAGTATGAATACCAGTCCGAGCATTGTAATTATTTTCATGGATGATTCTCTCGAGCAGCTTGCCAAGGAACTTTTGAAGAAGTTTCGCGATCAGGAATTAAGCTTTACGGATGCGGCCAGCTTCGCCATCATGAAAGCTCGAAGAATTCACCGCGCTGTGACTTTGGATCAACACTTTCAGTCAGCCGGGTTTAAAATGATCCCCTGATGGAAATTCGCAGAGTACAACATACAGACCACAATCGAATCGCAGAGATTCTGCTGGATGTAAAGAACTTTAATCCGGAAGAAGTTCGGATCGCACTGGAGCTGGTGGATGATGCGGTTGAAAAAGGGGAGAGATCTGACTATCAGGTCTATGTTCTGGAAGAGGAAGATTCTGTCATTCGGGGATATACATGCTATGGAAAAACGCCGCTTACCGATTCAACTTTCGATTTTTACTGGCTTGCTGTAGATCCTGCTTCGCAGGGAAAGGGATATGGCCGGGTTCTCATTTCGTTTGTGGAAGAGCAGGTGAGAAGAGCGGGTGGGACCATCCTCGTTCTGGAAACTTCTTCACTGGAAAGCTACAACAGAACCCTGCGCATCTATAGGGAATGCGGTTATCAGATTGTAGCGCGAATCAAAAATTTTTATCGCCCGGGGGACGATAAGATAATTTTGACCAAAGAACTTGTTTAAGATACCAACCTAAGGGAATTTCAGCCGGTAATCTGCAAAGCTTCTGACAATGACATCGTGCGCTTCAGCGCGCCCATAAACATGGGTGATCTCAACTGCACGCTGCTCTTCATCGGGAGATTGTTTGTACGTCAAGAAGTAATGCTTAAGTCGTTGAATCAGCCCGGGTGAACACTCCTGAATCTCACGAACGTTCCCGTAAACTGCATCATCTTTTAATACGGCGACGATCTTATCATCCACATCGTTTCGATCGATCATACGCAACCCACCAATCGGTACGGCAGTTAACAAAATGTCTCCCCTGGGAATCGCTTTTTCGGCCAACACGCAAATATCCATAGGATCGCCATCGCCTTTTAAACCGGCGCGGCCGGTTCGCTGCATCGTAAGCTCTGCAACGGAATCTCCGCAATAGGTTTGCGGAATGAATCCATACAACGTCGGGCAAATGTTGGAGAACTTTTGCGGACGATCCACTTTTAGCAGACCACTGATTTTATCGATCTCGTATTTGATGGTGTCTGTGGGAACAATTTCGATGTACGCGGTCACCATTTCTGGCGCCTGATCCCCCGGACTCACACCATGCCAGGGATGCGCCTTCGAATTCATCTCCAATATTGTACGACGTTGCAACCCAAACGTTGCAAAGCCTTCTCTATATCTTGAGATAGAGACCGTTCTGAACCGTTTATAGATTCAGAGTTCCGCCCTCTGGTCGATTCAGCTGATGTGGAACCTCCGTATGATCTTAGTGAAAAGAGGAGGAACCCATGCATCCAGCAGCAAACACTTCGAATTCCACCAAGGCAGCCTTGCACACGTCTCATGCGAATTCGGTGGCTCCTGCGGCTGAGAAAAATGAAATGGAGGACGAAAAAGGCGTTCAAGTACTTTCACCACAATCCCCAATGTCCAACAACGATAAATCGTGCCGGAAGGCCGAATTTGGTTTTGAAGGCCGCGCGCGTTCGGCTGAACTGGAATCCAGCTTAAATTCGGCGAACCCGATTTCAGCAAAGGGTTGGTCCAAATTGGGGGCGACCGATCGTGAGAAATTGAATGAAATCATGAAAAGAGCCCAGGGCGCTGGGGCGCAGAAGGCGCTCACTGGTCTTGGAGCGAGCCAGAAGTTTCACCGTCTCTCGCCTTATCTGCAGCAGAAAGTGCTTGAAACTGCTGCCGGAGATCCCAAGGGGTTAAAATCGGATGCCCTGCAAGGCCTGGTTGAATCGAACGGTTTTCAAAAGTTGGCTCCGCGCCATCAAATTGACGCGCTTGAAGTGTTTCAAAAGTGCGATGCGAATGGTTGCAAGATATTCGTGGATCTCGCAAATTGTTCGATCACAAAAAATCGTAACAGCACTCCGGCCCTAATGGATCCGGATAGCAGAGGCACCATGTTGATTGAAAATCTTCATCACATGGCAATGCGCGATCTATCTCCTTACATGATGAATTCGGAGAATGCGCGGCAGAGGCTTCTCTCTTCCGTTATGCAGGAAGCAGCGAAACCGGGTGAGATCGAACAGGGGAACCATGGGACTTGCACAGTTACAACCATGCAGTACATGCTTTGCAGTCAGAATCCATCCGAATATACCCGCATCATGGATGGCTTAAGCACCACCGGGCAAGTAATTCTTCGAAATGGTGAAACACTGACTCGGGTAAATGATTCTATGGCGGACGATGCAAGCGTTCAAAGAAGTCCGAGTGAACGGCTCTTTCAGGCGGCGATGATGGATTACTGCAACGGTGAGAGAAGGTACAGCAACAAGATCGATGAAAAAAGCGGGTTTGATTGCGACATCCAGAAGAACGGCAAAAGAAGCGTCGCCTCGCTATCCGATACCGAGGCATTCTCAATTCGGCTCAATTGAAGTCGGCGAGAGGATCTTTGAATCAGGCCATGAGCACGGCTGTAGCCGGTGGAACGGTTGCGCACTTTGTAACTTCCAATCGTGGAAAGGCTTACATCAACGATTGGTACAATCATCTGCCGGCGAATGCGAAGGCTGATTTCAAAAGTGCGGCGCTCGATGTTTATTCAAAACACGGGTTTGACACGAGTGATCAAAAGGAACTGAACCGGGATCAATTGGTTGATCAAGTCGCCAGGGAGATGTATGCAAAAAACAATTCCGGCGCGCAAATCCTGGCGGATAGGATGGATGAGTACAAGAACCTGGCAAAGAATCAGATCGAAGAAGAGTTCATACAGAAAACCAAGCAGCTACGCATGGAGTACTTCAAAGAGAATGCGCCGAAACGCATCAGCGAAATGGAAAACCGGTACAACCACATTGAGCAGTACTTCCTGCAGCAGAAGAGGAACCCGGAAACCGCATGATGGTGTGGAATGAGCCTTATGGACGGCGTTGTAACCACGCCTTCACAGAAACGGCTTGATTCGCAGGCAACTCGGATAAAACAGATTCGATGTCTTCGAGCGCAACCAGTCTATGACGAATCAGTTGATCCACAAAGTCGAAATCTCGCTGTCGACCTGCGATCAATTTGCTGACGGCAACATCAACAGGATGCAGGCACAGGCCGGCGACACCTAGAGTATTTTCGTTCTGAATCTTGATTAATCGCGATTTCCAATGAGAAGGAAGGATAGCTGTTTCTGGTCCAACGCCGTGAGCATAGTACCCGAATTGTTCATGAAAAGGAGAAAGCTCTCCGATCGTCTCATCAATCAGATCGGCTTTAGAAGGATCATCGGCTGGATAGAGATCAGCTTCCTGCGAAACAATCAGTTCCTCCGGCGGATCAGGAAACATGCCAAGAATTGCCTGGCTCCCTATGATGATTAGCTCCGTCGATTCTGAAATTGCTCCAGCCGCCCGAATCAGATGCTCAAGATCCCGTCTTTTCATTTTCGAAAAATTCTCGATACTGCTTCCAACGTTCCCTGGGGGTTAGGATGCCGCAGAAAGGATTGCTCTGCCTTAAACGCCGGCCTTTTTCAGAGTTCTCAAGCAACACTTTTCGAATTTCCGGCCACGGCCTGTGAAGTATCCTGATCCACTCCTTTACCGTATTCTGCGGATTCAGGCTGTACCATCGATCACATAGGGAACGAGCCTTGGCAACGAGCGCCGGGTTGGCATCCACTCTGGATGCAATAGCCTTTGCAAGCATAAGGCTTCTTCGATCAATCTCTTCATGCGTCTTCATGATGGCTCACTCTTCCATATTACAAGAAAATTCCTTTCATTGAAGCAGGAGCTCTTTACACTGCTTCAATCCACCTTTACCTTCAAAATAAAGCTGTCTTGCAGTTTCTCGCAGGGGAAAATGTTTCCTTTCTCATCAAAACTTCTGAGTTGAGAGTTCGCGATGTAATACAGACTCGAATCTGCCATGACTCCTGTGGTCGGCAGACTGAAGAGCGGATGATTCGCCTCCAGCACCTTTGCTCTGACAACGCTCTTGCCGTCACTGTCTAGGAATAAACGAACGACTCGATCCACGCCGAGAATTCCTCCAACGATTACAAGACTATCCTTGTAAAAAACCATTCCATCGATTCCTGTCAGTGCCACACCGGCGGGATTTTCCATTTTTTGCTGTTTCATCGTTCGCAGGTCCACAATTGTCAGGCCAGCAATGTCCGCAACATAGAGAAGCCTGTTATCCAATGAAAGTGCTATGCCATTCGGAAAAGAGAATGTCTGAGTAGGGATCAGGACTTCCAGCGAATCTTTTGATGCCGCAATTTTGTAAACGGAACCATCGGAACTATCTGTGATGTAAACATCTCCATTTCGCGCAACGGCAAGATCGTTGAAACCGTGCGGCTTGTCTTTTTCAGCTAGCAGATATTTCTGAATCAGCTTTCCGGTTGTGATGTCGTACTTGAAAACGCCTGTATGTCCTTTTGTCGTTGGATCCGGGTCTATCATTGGCATTTCTTCGCCTAAATTTGTGTGATTTACCCAGAGCCATCTTCGTTCGGGATCGACTTCCATTCCTAAAGGTCCCCAGAGTCCATCCTGTTTTTCAGCGGCAAAATCCCGAACCTTTCCATCCGGATCAATTGCAAGAATTTTTCGTCTGTATATGCTTCCTGTATAAAATGTCTTTCTCACGGGATCGTATGCGGTACCTTCCAGAATCAGGTCTTTTTGCGGAATGAGAAAGGCAACATCGCTCATGTGCGTAGGTGTTTTATTTAGTTGTGACTGTTTTGCGATTGCTTTCCAGCGTTCCGAGTTCTGGACCGAAGCAAAGTCAGCGTGTTCCGGAGGGGCCGCGCCAAGCGCGACAATTTCTTCAAGATTTTTCAAGGCCTGATCTTGTTGTCCGGTCAGCATCAACGCCCTCGCCTGATAGTACAAAAATGATGGGTGTTTGGGGGCTATTTCGAGCGCAATGTTCAAATGCCTCAGAGCGCTTTGATAGTCTTTCGCTTCAAAGGTCTGCTGGATCTGTTTCGACAACGAGAAAATATCCCCCGCGGCGTAGGCGAATTGCGCGCCAGTGAGCAAAAGGAGCAAAATAATACGCATAGAATCCTCCTGCGTCATAGTTTTTCAGTAACAGCATTTCACCAGCAACAAAACTGTGGCGAAGCGGCTTCGAACGGGGTTAGTGCAACTATTCTGATGATAAGATCGAAACCGTGATAGAGAGCCGCGAAGAATTGCGTATTCAACGGCGCAAAGTCCGAAGGCGCAAAAGACGTCTGATTACTGCCGTAATTCTAATTATTGTCCTGGCCGTATCCTATTTTCTGTCGAACCGCGAAACGGAAATCCTGGGTGCTTCGGCCAGAAAGTTTGCGCCAGGAAGTTTTGTACAGTTGCCTGACGGCATGGTTCATTATGAAATCGCGGGACCTGCTGAAGGGGAAGTTGTTGTATTGATCCATGGAGGCTCGATACCTTACTTTGTTTGGGATCGAAATGCGGCGGTTCTGGCGAAGGCCGGTTTTCGTACGCTTCGGTATGATCTCTTCGGTCGGGGTTATTCCGATCGGCCTGCTGCCGTCTACGATCCGGAGTTCTATGACCAGCAGCTAATTTCATTATTGGACGCACTGGACATACGAATCAAGGTGCATCTTGTTGGGCTTTCGATGGGAGGCGCGATTGCGGCAGGATTTAGCGAACGCCATCCGAACCGCGTAAACAAGCTTGTCTTGATTGATCCTGTCGGTTTCAAAGTGAATCTTCCGTTCATTACAAAGCTGACGCATGTTCCCGGTTTGGGAGAATTTCTGTTTCGGGTGGTTGGGCGATTCACTCTCACAGGAAGTTTTGTGCTCAGCGATTTTTATGAACCTGCAGCGTGTCCGGAGTATTTTTTGAAAGCTTATGAAGGACAGATGAAGTACCGCGGTTTTCAGCGTGCGCTACTATCGACTTTGCGAAACATGCCTTTGGAAAACATGACGGATCTGTTCGAAAGACTAGGTCGCACCGACCGGCCGATCCTGATTGTCTGGGGCAAAGAGGATCGCACCACTCCTTTCAAGATTTCTACTCAGGCCAGGGCAGCAATGCCGCGCGCCCGTTTTCAAGCGATCGAGCGAGCCGGGCATTTGCCCGGATTCGAGCGACCTGAAGTTGTAAATCCGATTTTGATCGAGTTCCTGAAAGCCAAATAAGTCGTCCTTTGGCCGGTTCGTCCCCGTATTTAAGTAATTGCGCCATCAATCGGCTAGAATCTGATGTGGTGCGGGCGAGCCGCAGCCCAGAAAGGGCGCGGCGGCGGACAGGCATCTGCTTCGTTGCCGCTCCTCGACGATGCACTGGGGCATCGACTGCGTCGCGGCGCCTCGCATCTGCCTGCCCGGCGC
>JAKEFK010000271.1 GCA_022616075.1 bacterium | reverse complement strand
GCGATTCGATCCAGATTGTCATAGGTATAAGTCGTTTGGAAATTCCCGGGGACCTTAACCCAAATCACACGGCCGAGTGAGTCACGGCCGTAAGTATAAACAGGATTCGCTCCGGTGTCGGAATTTTTCGGATAAGTGACCGATGTCAAATCTCCGGATGTGGCATTGTAGGCGTAAGTTGTAACTCCTCCCGTTGCATCAGTAACGGTCAGGACTTGCCCGGCGGAGTTGTACGTGTAGGTTGCGAGCGTGTCCAAAGTCACGCCGTCGTCACGGACGCGGTAAACGTGGTAAAGCGCGCCCGGAGCGGTGCTTGGGATCTGGTAATAATCATAACGCCAGGCCTGCCAGTTGGGATCAACAGCACTTGTCGAAGGATTCTTTGGAGTAATCGAGATCACTTTTCCGGGGAAAGTCGCGTCGTATGTGTAATCAAAGCGGACGGCCTGCGCGCCCTGATCATCCCGCGTGATGGTTGCAACAGAGCTATTGGGATTGTAAGTATAGGAAGTTTTTATTCCAGTTTCATCGATCGAATAATCAAGCGACTGATCCGCATTGAAGTGTTTTGTGATTGTTCCTCCACCTTGACCGGATGGAGGCACGCGGCTGGTTACGAGTCCATTCGAATCAAACGTGAAGACCCACATGTAACCTGAATAGTCGGTTTTGGAAACTTTAGACGGATCGCCCTGATACTTATAGACGTAGTTCTGTGTATCACCGGCCTCCGTATAGGTAGTAACGCGGTCCTGAGTATCGTACGTGACGTTCGTGATCACGCGGTTCCAGTGATCCTTTATCTGATTTAACAGAGGAACAAATCGTCCATCGATATATCCATATTGAGTTTGCTTTGAAGCAGCATCTGTAACCGTGGTTAAAGCACCCTGCGCATTGTAAACATAGGAAACGGAGCGACCCGTAGAATCCTGGAGTGTGCTGATGCGGCCATCCGGTCCGTAAAGAAATTCAAGATAACGGCCCGATCCCGTTCCATCTGATACGCGTTGGACGCTGCCATCCGGATTGCGGGTAAAATTCAGCGCATTACCAAATTCATCGACTTGTTGGGTCAGCAAACCTGTTGAAGAATACACGTATTTCATTCGTCCGGGTGGCCATGTTAGTTCAAATGTGCCCTGAGGAGTTTTGACTAAGTTGTAACCACTTCTTGGTGGAGTGTAAGAACCGTCCGGATTTTCGCGAAAGCGATGGGGCCTGCCGCTCGGCATCAGGATTACCACCTCCTTGTAGTAAGTTGAAGGAGCAGAAAAGAGATACGTTGTTTCTGTGAGCCCACCCGTTAGCGTTGAGCCCCATCCCAAACCGAAAGGCCCATCAACGAGGCGAACCGAGTCGTATGTTCGATTTAGTGTCAGTGGAAGTCCGCGAGTTGGCAACTGCAGATCAGTGGCTGATGTGGTGTAATTTCCGGTTGCTATGTAGGCGGGGGATGCGGTCATATCCGGATTTCCTCCTGATCCGCCTGGTCCTGATCCTCCTCCGCCGGGTCCAGGACAATCACATGGTGGCGGTGGAGGCGGAGGGGCGCCCGGTGTCAGCGCTTGCCCACACCAGTATTGAGCATGAGCGTTCGAACAGAAAATGAACATTGCAAAAACGAAAAGAAAAAGTCTAAAAGATTTCATGAGTTCCTCAATACCCGACCGTGCACAAGATCTGATCGGTTACTACGTTACCAATGGAATCCGTTATCTTCACAGTGACGGTGTAGCTACCGGGCGCCACCCACATTCCGTTATCCGCTTTTCCATCCCATGGAATGTTCATAGTTCCGGGACTTACACCGGTCAGGTTGATGGTGTGTAAAGTGGAAAGGGATTCCTGATTTAAAAAGCTCACCGCAATATTGACCGGTTGATTTTGAAAAGAAGTGAATACGAAGGAAACATTTTGCGGTCCTTTGTGCGGCGAAAAGACTGTTGGGGAAACCGTAACACCGGTTGTGAATTTTGGTTTAGTACCGAACAGTACGATTGCGTTGTAATCGACCGGATAGATTGTAAACGCATAACCGGCCATATTTGGCATAAAAGCACCGGTCCCATCCACGCCTGCCCATCTGTATGTAAGAAGCCCTGGCCACGTTCGCTCTCTGTATTCCTCATTCTCTTTAGCCAGGCAATAGTTGGGAGCATCGCATCCAGCGGCGACATCTCCCATTCCACCGTTGGGCCCGGGGGCATTTGGATATGGTATCCAGGTCGGTGATACGGCCAACCGAATGCGTGACGGACTATTTGTAATTGTGGCAAAAACGAGTGGATTGTTGTTGAATGGATCCCAGGGTGGATAAATCGTGAGGGAACGTTCATACGACAAAGAACCCTGGCCCGTCAAATCCCAGGTAAACGTCGTCGTTCCATCTGTCACTGTGGCGACGTAAAAATAGCCACCATCAGTTAAAAACGCGTTTGCATCATTCTTCCCATTCCATATGTCATTGTTCCAGCCGGTATTGCGCAGCACTCCATTGGCCAGTGTTCGCACAACCTGTCCCGCCCTGTTTTTGATCACTACGGTTTCGGTGAGTGGAAAGGGCAGATCAGACGTAATCACTACATCGCCGTAGCCTAATGCCATATTGAGTTCCTGCACGCTCAGAAAAGCCTTAAAGTTACCCACGGTCACGGTTACGCGCTCTTCCGTCCGGTTACCTGCTCTGTCCCAGGTTTGCAATCTGATGGTGTAGGTTCCGTTGAACATACCGGAGGTATTCCAGGAATAGATCGAAGTTCCTGCAGCCCCGGTAGTTCCGCTTGTGAGAGTGACCCAGTAAGTCGGAGATGCTCCGGAACCGAAGTCCAGTAGCCAGTTTTGCAAATTCACGTCGCTAATGTTTGCAGTGATGGAAACGGTCGTTGACCCTGACTGATAAAAATTGGAAAGGACACCGCCTGAGGTTGGATACAGCACATCGGAAACCGGATAAATCACATCAATCGTTGTGGATGAAAAACTACTGCTATTTAGAGAGCCGTCTACAACCAGTAGCTCGACAGTGTAAAGACCATCCGGTTGCAGAGATCCTGAACCATTTTCCCCATCCCACGCATAGCTCATGTTTTGTCCTTGCCCGGTCGCCGTTCTTACTACTGTATTAGAAGTATTTTTGAAGTTGAGCGTCCAGCTAGCATCATCAAATGTGAAAGACGCTGAAACGATTGCTGTTTCCAGAATGCCATCACCGTTTGGACTAAAGAAGGGTGTTACTGTGAGGTTCTGAATCTGCAGCTGTTTGGTTGAATCAATTACAGTTGTTCCGCGTACCTGGGATGCGATTTCACCGCCAGTAGCGGTGCCATCTATTTCATATTTGTAAGTTCCATCTTGCATCAAGATTCCGCCGCTGTCTCTACCTTCCCAGACAACGTTTACCGTTGTGCCGCTTCCTGTGAATGTCCGAATTACAGTTCCGATTGAATTTTTGAAACGTACTGTCCAATTGCCGCTTAGAGTTGTCGTCAGCTGAAGGGTCAAGTTCACACTTGCAGCGGGATTGAAAGTCCGATTCAAAACGGTAACGGCTGAAAAGAAGTGCGGATACGATGGCGCTGCCGCGATCCATGGATCGTAATCCACACGCGCGGTGACCGATTGCCCTGTTCCGATTCCGGCGCCAGAAGGTCCATCCGTAGAATTCCAATAACTCAATTTTGCGGAAATGGTGGTTGCATTATCGTTTGTGATCGCGCCCTGGGCATTATTGTTAAAGGCACAATGTTGGATCAGGGGATTCGATACTTGAGCATAGGTAATTCTGATACCTTTCTTTGATGAATATGAGACTGTAACATGATCAAACGTAGGAGACGTTGCATTTACACCGATCGCGGCATCCCGGTCCGTGCCTTGCGCAGCTCCTGCATATGAAACCTGCACATACTTCACCAGGCTTGCAGAGCTGCCTGGTTCGAAAAAAAGGCCTCCCCAGGTTCCAGGCAATGGAGGCGTGGCATTCGTTGTAAATAGGATGGGGCTTGTGGCTGTCCCGATTGCTTGCAAATTTCCATAGACGTTCAGCACTCCTGTAGTCGAAAGGAATTTAACCGTAACCCCTGGATTGATTGTCAGTGTGGCATTTGAAGGAACCGTAATGTAGTCAACAATGTGATAGTCCGCTCCGGAATGCCAAACAACGTTCGGGATTGTATTTCCTGGCCTCAAACCAACAGCATCTTTGGCTCCTCCTCCATTGTTGGATAGCGTCAGCGATGCCAAAGAGTCGATGTGGGTTGTTGAATATGCGTAGATTGCATAATCAGTATTATTGCTGATGGTCGTATTGGAAATTGCACCGTATCCATAATCGATGTAATATACCCCATGACTACCGTTGCTACTGATCGTTGAATTGAGTATGTTTGCTCCACTGTTGCTTTTAATGCCTGCGCCAGTACAATTACTGATCGCACTGTAATCGATCCTTACAGCATTTGGGCCATTTACGTAAATTCCATTTGTTGACGAATTGGTTATCGTTAAATGGTCAACATCTATTACGGGGGCGGAACCATTGCTATTAAATACGATGGCTCCATTATCAGTATTCCCGGCATAGGAAATGTCGGCGTACGAAATCCTGCTGGTTGGATCCGCTTCAGGACCCAAATAAATTGACTGCCAATCACCACGCGCAGGAGTAGTAGCATTCGATGTAAAAGTAATCAAATTACTCGCGTTGCCGATTGCCGTTAGTTTTCCCAACACGTTCAAACGTCCCCCCAATATGAACTTGACGATAACTCCAGGATCGATCGTCAGGCTTCTGTTAGCTGGAACGGTGATTGTGCCCATAACGTGATAGTCCGCTCCAGGATGCCACGCCGCGTTGACCGGTGTGCCTCCGGGGCGTAAACCGACTGCATTTTTGCTTCCTCCTCCATTGCCGGTTAACGTGAGCGATGTTAAATAATCGATGCGGGATTCTGCCCATGCGTAGATCGCGTAGTTCGCATTATTGCTAATGGTCGTGTTGGAAACTCCACCATATCCAGTATCGAAATAATGAACTCCATAAATGCCGTTAATAGAGATCGTTGAATTGAGTACGTATGCTCCACTCCCATAGCCACTTTCAACTCCCGATTCATTGCAGTTACTGATGGTACTGCTATCGATCCTTACAGAATTCGGCCCGGTTGCGTAAACTCCACTTGACGACGAATAGGTGATAGTTACGTGGTCAACATCTATGATCGGGGTGGCGTCATAGCTGTTAAACACGAGTGCTCCATCACCATTGCCGCCAGCATAGGAAATATTGGCGTACGAAATTCTGCTTGTAGGATCCGCGTACTGGTTAAAAAAAATCGACTGCCAGTTGCCTGGCGCAGGCGAAGCCTGGTTGGAGGTAAAAGTAATTTCATTGCCTGCTGAGCCGATAGCGATCAGTTTCTCCCAGATCTGCAGCTGCGTTCCTGCGTTGAACTTCACGGTTACTCCCGGGTTAATCGTCAGCGTTGCTCCCCAGGCGACATGTACCGAGCAGGTGATGATGTAAGGACTGCCGGCAGCGGTCCATGTTTCGGTGCTGATAGTGCCGCACTTGTCCGTTGCGCTTGACGAAGCTGTAAGAAAGAAGAGTGCGATCAATAGGACTGCACAACCAAGAGTGTTCCTCGTCATGATTTTTTTCGTCCTTCTTTTTTGATGCGAAATGCGTTTACGGAGACAGGTCCAAACTCGGATCCAAGGTTCAAGGCCACGTAATGCAATCCGGCAGGCAAATCCGGTAACGGGACTTTCACGCGGAAAGCAAGCTCGGCGATTCCGGTTTTCAAAACCATTTTTTCGTTCACAAATATTCCCAATGACACCGGTTGTTTTAAAAAGTTCGACGCAGTGGGGCCTTCCAGGCTGCCCATAACTTCAATCGAGTTTCCTTCGACCAGCCATGCTTTGTCGGTACTAGACCATTTTGCATTCACCGGAGTCAGAGTCATTTCGGGCGAAATGTCTTCAAGCGTGGTCAAACCACGATGGTGCTTGTGGTCCTGTGATGGATCGGGCAGCAATGATTTGCCCGTTCTGTTTTTGATCGAATCAAGAAATGTTAGATTGCGATTTCCAGTTGTCAGGATTGCATTTTCCGGGAGAGCGGTTGCTGAAATAGAAAAAACAAAGTTGGGCAAGTCCGGAATGTAAATCGAATTGTCGTCGCTATAGCCGGTCCAGGGCTGAACCAAAGAGCCGCCTGTACGGGGTTCGCGATTCACAACCGTTTTCAAAACGGGGCCAAGCGCTTTCTTCGTTTTAGGATCGATTACCGCTGATCCCGCCTGTATATGCACTCTGGCCGGTTGAGGAAGTTTGTAAGTAAGAATTCTATTGCTGCGATCGTAATAACCGATCTCTGCTGTTAGCTCTTTTTGTTCTTCAGCCGCCGGAAAGTAAGTAAACTTTTTACCATCCGCATCGAAGGCGATCTTTATGGAGAAAGCTTCGTCAGGGACGATTTGCCCGCTCTCGTCCAGTCCATCCCAGCATTGTTTTTGTTTGCCGGCATTAATCTTCTTTGACTTCATCAAATGCCGAACAACGTAGCCGTCGCGATCAAGCAATTGGATTGTTAAAATTCCGCTTAATGCGACATCAAACTCAATGTCGATTCTTTCTGCAATGGTAGGGTTAAAGAACTTCTTAGATACCAGAATATCCTTTATTAACGGTTGTGCTTCTGCAAAAACGGGAAGCAGAATAATTGATAAACAAGTGAAGAGGAAGAGTTTCTGTTTCATTCGTTATAGTTGTAGGACGAGATTTTGAATTTGCAAAACCCCAAACTATGCGGTTCCTCCCAGCTTTATATCTGGTAATTTCTTGTCATTAACTAGAAAGGCATCCCCTCCACTTGCTAGCGCGCCAGGTTATAGCAGTTCATTACTTATGTCAATACTACCGCGTATTTATCTTGGGACAAGGACTAAAATAAAAAATACTTGGCGTCTTGGCGCCTTGGCGGTTTGCACTGCATTGCATTACATTGCACTACAGACTAAAATTGAGATATGGATGCACAATTGACAGTACGATTGCCCCAACCGTTACAACGCAGACTCTCCCAGTACGCGAACAAGCTTCGACTGAAGCGTTCCGATGTGATCCGGCTTGCTCTGGAGGAATTCCTTTCTAACGCTGAAGAAGAGCAAGAGCGTCCATTTGTGCGAGTGAGAAGCCTCATCGGCGAGATGGAAAGCGGAATTCCCGATCTTGGCGCCGAGCACAGAAAGCATCTTGTAGCCAGATTTAGGCGTGGGTAGCGTTCTTCTGGACACCGGTTTTCTGGTCGCATTGCTCGACCGAAGTGAAAAGAACCATGCTCAGTCGGCTCTGTTCTTCGAAAATTTTAGTGGAAGCTTACTTTCAACTGAACCGGTGCTTACCGAGGCAATTTACTTATGCAGTGGCTCGCCGAATGGACCAAGACTATGCATCGAGTTTTTTCTGAAACGCGCGGCAACACTCGTCCCTCAATCCCCTCAAAGTCTTTCCCGTTCCGCGTTCCTGATGGAGAAGTATCGCGATGTTCCCATGGATTTCGCCGATGCGACACTTGTTGTTTTAGCAGAGGAAACTGGAATTGATGAAATCCTGACTTTGGATCTGAAGGGATTTCAAACTTATCGAATCTCAGGCAAAAAACCGTTTAAAATCCTGCCTCCTCGTTAATGAAAACCTAAAAGAAAAAATGGCTTTTGCTAGTTTTCCCTTTCAACAAACCATCAAGGCCGAGATGCTCTTCCAATAGAAGCGGCGCATACCATCCCGTCACGTACGACTAAGTTGTCTGACGGTTGGCTGCATCGATAACCGAAGTGAGTGAGCCTGATGCATTGTGCCAAAAGCTACTGAGCGGCCGGTAGAATCGGCAACCGAGCTGACGCGTCCATCCGGTCCGTAGTAGAACGTAAAGAGCCTGCAGGAGCCTGTTGCATCCGAGACTTGAAAAAGGCGATTGCTTCCATCGTAAGAAAAGGAAAGTGTATTTGCATATTCGTCAACAAAGGAAAAGCAGGTTCCCGTTAGAATCGTAGTGATAGCGAAAGCGACTGGCAGATAATGTCAAATCGAAAGATCCCTCCGGATTTTTTACAAGCGTGTCATTAGTTGCGGCTACCGGCGTGTATATGACGCCGTCTGCATTTTCGCGAAAGCGAACCGGCCTGCCGTTCGGCATGAATACGAGAGCTTCTTTATAAAAAGTAGAAGGAGCCGAGTAAAGATACGTAGTCAATGCAATTCGTCCGGTCAGGTTTGAAGACCTTACGATCTCCTATTCATCGAGTGCTGGAGTTTATACCGACGGCGGGTCATTTCGAATTCTCTGGTTACGGTAAATCCTGCCTATTTCACTCCGGGACTCGGCTCTCAAATGGTGAACTTCACTTTCAGTACATAAACAGAAACCCAGTGTCATTTGGTATTCTCCAATGAATCCGTCCTGTTAGTGAAACTCAGATCTTTGCAGGCAAATTCAAACTGATGGCTCTATCCCAGCATTCCTAAAACTGTCAAGCGTTTTTAGGAGTGACACTGGAACACGGAATATATATCGCATCCCCCGGCTAAAGGTGATGTTTGTAAGTCCACGCGTTACCGTAAAATAAAAAATGCTTGGCGTCTTTGGCGCCTTGGCGATTCCATCACATTGATTTTTTCACGAGATGCGATATAGTTCGATCTTGTTCCAGCGTCGTGATAAGCAATGTCGCAAATCTTCCACCGCAGCACGAATACTATCTCGAAATTCTCCGTTTTTGGCTTCCTTTTCATCATCGGCGGTCTGGCCTGGGTAGGCGCTGAAATCAATCGCTCCCCGTACATCACGCAGGCGGAAGTCGTGCGCGAACAACCGATCCAATTCAGCCATGCCCATCACGTCGGTGGGATTGGAATCGACTGCCGTTACTGCCACACTGCCGTAGAGAAATCGAACTTTGCAGGAATTCCACCGACCCGGACCTGCATGAATTGTCATTCACAGATCTTTGCCGACAGCCCGTATCTGGAACCTGTCCGTTCCAGTTTTCGCACCGACAAATCTCTTGTGTGGACCCGCGTAAATGACCTACCCGATTTTGTTTATTTCAATCACAGCATTCATGTGAATAAAGGAATCGGGTGCGACACCTGTCACGGCGCTGTAGATAAGATGCCATTGATGTGGCAGCATGCCTCGCTGCAAATGGAATGGTGTCTGAATTGTCACAGACAACCTGAACGCTATCTGCGCCCGCAGTCGGAGGTTTACAACATGAGTTATAGACCGCCGGCAAATCAGCTCGCGTTGGGCCGCGAACTGAGGAAACAATACAACATTCCCAGCGCCAGAATGTTAACCGACTGTTCAACGTGTCACCGATGAGCAACGATCGATACGATTTTGCCGAGTTGAGAAAGCGACTCGCAGAAAAACAGGGTCCGCACTATTGGCGCAGTCTTGATGAACTTGCCGAGACGCCCGAATTCCAGGATTTCTTGCGTCACGAATTCCCCGAAAACGCCGATCAATGGAAAGATGGTGTCAGCCGCAGGAATTTTTTGAAAATTATGGGCGCGTCTTTCGCCTTTGCGGGACTCACCGCATGCACCCGCCAACCGTTAGAAAAGATTGTGCCTTACGTAAGGCAGCCGGAAGAGATTGTGCCGGGCAGACCCTTGTATTTTGCGACCGCCATGCAGCTTGGCGGCATAGCAACCGGCTTGCTGGTGGAAAGTCACATGGGACGCCCCACCAAGATCGAAGGGAATCCGGACCATCCTGCAAGCCTGGGCGCAACCGATGTTTTTTCGCAAGCATCCATTCTCACGATGTATGATCCGGACCGATCACGCGCGATTTTCCATCTGGGAAATATCGGTTCCTGGAGCCAATTCCTGGAAGTTTTGCGGCTTCGCATGGCCGTCGAAAAACAGCGTCCTGTTCCAGGCTCCGGTCTGCGAATTCTTACGGAAACGATCACTTCTCCAACTATGGGACGCCAGATCGATGATCTGCTCAAACAACTGCCCGGAACAAAGTGGCATCAGTACGAGCCGGTCACAAACGACAACACAAGAGAAGGCGCGCGCCTTGCATTCGGTGATTACGTGAATACGTATTACCGCTTCGATCAGGCTGCCGTGGTGGTTTCCTTTGAATCGGATTTCCTGAACTGCGGCCCGGCTCACGTCAGGTACGTGCGTGATTTCATGACACGCCGGCGCGTGCGTGGTGGCCAGGGCGCGATGAATCGACTTTATTGCTTCGAAAGTACTCCTTCGAATACAGGCACAGTTGCGGATCATCGCTGGCGAAAAAAGCCCACCGAAATATTGGACAGTATCCAGCAACTTTATTCCGCGGTGGTAAATAGTGGAGCCGCTTCCGGTGAATTGAAAGTGGTGGCCGATGATCTGATCAAAAATCCGGGAGCATCCATCATTCTTGCCGGCGATTCCCTGCCTCCCGAGATCCATGCGATGATTCACTCCCTGAACCAGCATTTACAAAACGCCGGACGCACCATCCTGCATACCGATCCGTTGGAAGTCCGTCCTGTGAATCAAATGGAATCTCTGCGAAACCTTGTTCAGGACATGAACAAGGGAATCGTGGAAACGCTTTTGATTGTTGGCGGTAATCCCGTTTATAACACCCCTGCTGATATCGGATTTGCAGGCGCTCTGGGCAAGATCGACTTGAGAATTCATCTGAGCCTGTATAACGATGAAACATCCGATATCTGTCATTGGCATATTCCCGAGGCACATTTTCTGGAAATGTGGAGCGATGCGCGCGCTTATGACGGAACGGTCAGCATCATTCAACCATTGATTACGCCACTTTATGGTGGCAAGTCCGCGCATGAATTGTTCGCCGCGATGAGTGGAAGCCTGGATCCGAATGGATATGACATCGTGAGAAGTTATTGGCAACAGCAGGCGCCTGCCGATTTCGAAAAATTTTGGCGGCGTTCCCTCCACGATGGTGTTATCGCAGGCACATCGCTGCAAGCTCGATCCATGACGGCTCAATCTGCAACGCCGAAACCTGTCGCTTCAACTTCCGGACTGACCGTCCTTTTCCGGCCTGATTCAGGTGTGCACGATGGCCGTTTTGCAAACAATGGTTGGTTGCAGGAATTGCCGCGTCCCCATACAAAGCTGACCTGGGATAACGCTTTCATGGTGAGTCCCGCTACCGCGGAGAAATTGGGATTGCACTCATCCGCAGAAGTCGAGGTATCACACGATGGCAGATCCGCTCGCGGTGCTGTCTGGATTCTTCCGGGACAAGCCGACGATACGATCACAGTGCATCTGGGATATGGAAGAACGCGCGCGGGTCGCGTAGGAAATGGAGCAGGTTTCAATGCTTATGCGCTGCAAAACTCGAAGTCTCCCTGGACCCTATTCGGCGCAAAGTTGGAAAAGACCGGTGCAAAAATTCCACTTGCGTGCACCCAGAGTCATCAATCCATGGAGGGCCGGCACCTTGTTCGATCCGGATCGCTGGATGAATACTTGCGCAACCCAAATTTCGCGCAAGAAATAGAACCGGATCCGCCAAGAGAAGAAACATTATACACAAACTATGATTACAACGGGTATGCGTGGGGCATGGCGATCGATTTAAATGCATGCGTCGGTTGCAATGCCTGTGTGGTCGCGTGCAATTCGGAAAATAATGTTCCGGTTGTCGGGAAAGACCAGGTAATGCGCGGGCGCGAAATGCCATGGATCAGAATCGATCGCTATTACGAAGGGGATTTGGACGATCCGGCGATTCACAATCAACCCGTAACATGCATGCAATGCGAGAATGCTCCGTGTGAAGTTGTTTGCCCAGTTCAAGCGACGGTTCATAGTTCCGAAGGTTTGAATGACATGGTCTACAACCGTTGTGTCGGAACACGGTATTGCTCCAACAATTGTCCTTACAAAGTGCGGCGATTCAATTTCATCCTGTATTCAGACATCAAGTCTCCGAGTATGAAGATGATGCGCAATCCGGATGTCACCGTCCGCACGCGTGGCGTCATGGAAAAGTGTACTTACTGCGTGCAGCGCATCAATTACGCGAAGATGGAAGCGGAAAAAGAGAATCGCAGGGTCAAAGATGGTGAGATTCAGACGGCGTGCCAGCAGGTTTGTCCGGCTGAAGCGATTGTATTCGGCGATATCAATGATAAGTCGAGCAAAGTTTCGCAACTGAAAGCGGAGTCCTTGAATTATGGATTGCTGACGCACTTGAACACGCGTCCACGTACAACTTACCTCGCGAACTTACGAAACCCGAATCCACAAATTCCGAAAAAAGGGCATCATGAGTAAATTTGTAAACAGAGTAGCGCGGGTGTCTCGCCGGCGACTGACGCAGACTGGACGTCCGCGCTACTTCGCTCTGATCCTCCTCTTCCTCTTCCTCCCTGCCTGCCGCCAGGATATGCATGATCAAGCGAAATACGAAGCGCTCGAACACAGTTCCTTCTTCGGTGATCAGCGCTCCTCGCGTACGCCTGTGGAAGGAACGATAGCGCGCGGACAATTGCGAGAAGACACGCACTATTACGAAGGAAAAGTGGCAAATCAGCTGGTTCACACTTTTCCAATGGAACTGAATGATAAGATTTTGCAGCGGGGTCAGCAGCGTTACAACATTTTCTGCGCGCCGTGTCACGATCAAACGGGAAGCGGAATCGGTATGGTGGTAAAGCGCGGATTTAAACGCCCGCCTTCGATGCACATCGATCGATTGCGTGAGGCTCCTGTCGGCCACTATTTCGATGTGATCACGAATGGATTTGGAGTCATGTCCAGTTATTCAGATCAGGTTCCGGTCGATGATCGCTGGGCTATCATCGCGTATATCCGTGCTCTACAGCTCAGTCAAAATGCAACGCTGGCAGATGTGCCGGATCAAGAAAAGGCAAAGCTGGAAGCTTCGAAGGGAGTTCAATGAACGAAACAGAATCCGCAATGCCTATGCTGGAACGGCTCCAAAAACGATCCTTCCTTGTTGGCGTGATCGTTTCCGCCGCAGCGCTCATTGCAGCGTTCATGAGCCCTGCTCAGTTCTTTCGTTCTTATCTATTCGCCTACGTATTCTGGGTCGGTTTGGCCCTGGGTTCGCTTGCCATTACGTTGCTCCATCACCTGAGTGGCGGGCGTTGGGGCGCTGTGATTCGAAGGGTGCTCGAATCCGGAACGCGCACCTTTCCACTTCTTGCATTACTGTTTCTTCCCTTGATTTTCGGCATGCGTGATATTTACATTTGGGCCGATCAACAAAAAATTGCAACAGACGCAATCCTGAAGCACAAGTCTCTTTATCTGAATATTCCTTTCTTTCTCGCGCGCACTGTTGTGTACTTTGCGGTCTGGTTTTTCCTGGCGTATTTGCTGAATAAGTGGTCACGGCAGGAAGATGAAGCATCCACGCCCGAATTGCAATCAAAATTCACATTTCTCGGTGGAATCGGACTTCTTCTCTACGGTTTGACCGCGACCTTTGCTGCTGTGGATTGGATGATGTCGTTGGAACCGCACTGGTTCTCAACGATTTACGGTTTGCTTGTGATTGTAGGCCAGGTCCTGAGCGCTTTCGCATTCGTCATAGCGATCGCATCTATTCTGATGCAATACAAACCGCTGTCCGATGTGATGACGACCGTTCAGTTCCACGATCTGGGTAAGTTGATGTTCGCATTTGTGATGATCTGGGCGTATCTGGCCTTTTCGCAATTCTTGATTATCTGGTCCGGCAATCTGCCGGAAGAGATTCCCTGGTATCTGCATCGATTGCATTCCGGATGGCAATTCGTAGCTCTGTTCCTGGTGTTGTTTCATTTTGCACTCCCCTTCTTGCTGTTATTATCGCGTGAAACGAAGAAACGGCCGCGGATTCTGGCGATGATTGCGCTCGGAGTATTCATCATGCGTTTCGTGGATCTTTACTGGATGGTGGGTCCGGAATTTCATCACCATGGTCTTGCAGTTTCTATTCTCGATTTTTTACTCCCGGTTGGAATGGGTGGACTCTGGCTCGCATTCTTCTTCCGACAATTGAAGGCAATGCCGCTGATTCCTGTTAATGATCCGAATTTGCAAGAGGTTCTCGAACATGGAAGAACATAGCACTGACGTTAGTTTTTCCGGAATTCTAAAGACCGGTGTTGTGCTACTTGTGGTCGCTGTGGTGGTGCATCTTCTGATGTGGTTACTCTTTGATTTCTTCAATGCCCAGGAAACCAGAGTAGATCCAAAGCCCTCACCCATGTTTCAAAAAGATCAGACTCCTCCAGAACCGCGATTACAGACCTCTCCGCCTCAAGATTTGCAGAGTTTTCGTGCATCGGAAAAGGAGAATCTCGAAAGCTACGGCTGGGTGAATCCGGAGAAAGGCATCGTGCGCATTCCCATCTCTGAGGCGATAAAGCTGGTTATCGAGCGGGAGAAGGCGTCTGTCACTGAACTTCCGGAAAGCAAGGAGCAAAAATGAACTTGGCGTCCTTGGCGACTTGGTGGTTTGCTCTAATTATTATTTTGATTTCTCCAGCCTTGCATGCACAAAACGCAATTCCGCCGATCCTGCAAAGCGTCGATATAGAACAAAAACTGAACGCGCAAATTCCTGTTGACGCGGAATTCAAAGATGAGAACGGAAAGTCAGTCCGCCTTTCGGATTTGCTCAAAGGTAAACCCGCAATCTTAACACTCGTTTACTACGAATGCCCGATGTTGTGCACACAGGTTCTAAATGGACTCGTTTCCAGCCTGCGTCCCTTGACCTTCACACCGGGCAATGAATTCAACATCATCACGATCAGTTTTGATCCGACAGAGACAAGTGAGCTGGCTCGCTCAAAGAAGCTGGCTTACTTGAAAGAATACGAACGAACGGACGTATCGAGGGGCTGGTACTTCTTGACCGGAGATGCGAAATCGATCGAGCGCGTGACCCAGGCGGCCGGCTTCCGATACATGTACGATCAAAAAATCGATCAGTACGCGCACGGAAGCGGGATCATGGTATTAACCCCGCAGGGAAAGGTGGCGCGCTATTTTTACGGGATCGAATACTCCACCCGCGATTTGCGTTTTGCATTGATCGAGGCATCGCAAAACAGAATCGGCTCGATTGCCGACAAGGTCCTGCTTTACTGTTTTCATTACGATCCGAGTGTGGGAAAGTATAGCGCTTATGCAATCAATCTAATCCGGCTCGGTGGGATTGTCACAGTCCTGTTGCTGGGTGGATTCATTCTAAAAATGCGACGAAAAGATTCTGTGAACCATGTTCGATAATCTGCCTTTATTTCCGGAGAGCGCGTCTACACTGTCAGGTCAGGTCGATGCGTTGTACATCTTTCTTGTGGTCGTCAGCCTGTTTTTCTCGCTGTTGATCGCGGGAATGATAATCGTTTTCGCCGTAAAATACCGCCGCCGTTCGCCTGCTGATCGGCCGGAAGAAGTGCATGGCTCGATCGTACTGGAGCTGGCGTGGACCCTGATTCCTCTTGGCATAGCGCTTTTTATTTTCGTGTGGGGCGCAAAAATTTATTTTTCCATGAGACGCCCTCCCGCTTCCTCGATGGATGTTTACGTTGTGGGAAAACAGTGGATGTGGAAATTCCAGCATCCATCCGGCCGCCGCGAAATCAATGAATTGCATATTCCGGTGGGTCGCCCCGTTAAGCTCACGATGGCAACGGAAGATGTGATCCACAGCTTTTTTGTTCCGGCTTTCCGCGTGAAATACGATGTCGTGCCTGGCCAGTACAGAACGATGTGGTTCGAGGCAACCAAACCGGGCAAGTACAGACTTTTCTGCGCTGAATATTGCGGGACAAAACACGCAGGGATGACCGGACACATTGTGGTGATGGAAGCGGACGATTTTCAGACCTGGCTTAGCGGAGGTCCCACCATGTCGGTTGTGGCCTCCGGTGAAAAACTCGTGCAGGATCTCGGCTGTGTAACCTGTCACAAGCAGGATCCATCAGGTCGCGGTCCTACGTTGCACGGTCTTTTCGGGAAAAAAGTCGAAATAGAGGGAGGCGAGACGGTTGTTGCGGATGAAAATTATTTGCGCGAATCGATTCTCAATCCGCAGTTAAAACTGGTCAGTGGTCATCAACCGATCATGCCCACATATCAGGGATTGATTACAGAAGAAGGACTTCTGCAAATCATCGCATACATCAAATCGTTAAACGCTCCTACTGGGACGCAACAATGATAAGGATCAATAGCGCATTAAAAAGTAGCGCGGGCCTCTGGCCGGCGATTCGCAGGCGAGACGCCCGCGCTACTTTGTTATCGGACACTAGTGGGAGCGCGGGCATCCTTGCCCGCAATTGCTTTCAGGAGAGCAAGCCATGATACCGCAGGATTCAAAAACCAACTACATCAATGTCGCTTACGGAGTGAAGTCCTGGCTCTTCACCACGGATCACAAACGGATCGCTCTTCTTTACCTGATGTCCGTGACCCTGTTCTTTGCACTCGGCGGACTTTTTGCGACTCTGATTCGTTTGGAGTTGTTAACACCGCAAGGAGATCTGTTCCAATCCGAAAACTACAACAAGGTGTTCACCATGCATGGTGTGATCATGGTGTTCCTCTTCTTGATCCCGGCAATTCCCGCAGTTCTGGGAAATTTTCTGGTTCCACTCATGATCGGCGCACGAGATCTTGCTTTGCCCCGCATCAATCTATTGAGCTGGTACCTGTATATGCTGGGCGGTATTTTCACAATTTATGCGATGGTCTCAGGAGGGGTCGATACCGGCTGGACATTCTACACACCTTACAGCACGCGATTTTCCAACACGCATGTGATCGC
>JAKEFK010000270.1 GCA_022616075.1 bacterium | reverse complement strand
TTGGCGGTTTATTTAATTTTAGCCGTGTAGTTACAGAGCATTTGCCAAACGAATGCAGCATATGCTGTTTAGTTGTAAAGTGTTTCCATTGAAAACATTGTTTATTTAGCGTGGTAAATGCTCTGCCACTACACCCCCAACCTTGGCGTCTTGGCGGTTTATTTTTTCTTCAGCACATAAAAACTGCGGCGTGGAGTCCCATCGCGGAAATTCAAAAAAGAATACACGACATAACCCGCGTTGAGATAGTAAACAAACGCGTCGCGTGTTTTGAGTCTCCAGTGCAACGGTCCTTCTTTTGAAACGGTTTTTAAATGCTGCATATCGGAAGGAATTTCCAGAAATAGATAATCTTTGTTTCGATCCAGGCGCACATCATCAATCAGCAGGGCGCCCTCTTCAAAATGCGCAACCGTAATCAGTGCGGAACCTGATGGAATGGTTTTGAATTCGGGAAGTTCTTTGTGCAATGGCGGAATAGGCCAGCTGGCAATCAAGCGGTCGGTCGGTGTGCCGGAGTGTAGCGGACTCGATGTGATTCCGTAGACATTAATCTCATATTCCTTGGCCACGCATTCAAGTTTGTGAAGGTTGAAATATGCATTCTTGCTTTCGAGCGGATCGTAAGTCCACTCAATCACGTCGTAGCCCATTTGTTGCGCAGCCTGATACTGCGCCATCTTGAGTTTGTAGCCGATGTCGGTGTTGCGCAAAGAGGAGACAACCGCAAGCATATGCGACCATTGCACTCTCTGATTGTGATGAGTGCCGGGCAAGCTATAAACAAATCCGATCATTTCATTGTTTTCGAAAGCGCCCAGTACAATGCCGTCGTTTCGTTCGGATACAACCAGAAGGGGCAGAGGGACGATATCGTACGGATCGTCAAAGCCCCAAACCTCTTTTTGAATCTCCACGCAGCGCTGAAATTCATCTAAGGTGTGTAACGTCCTGATTTCCATACTTACATCCGTGTGAACCGGCTCTCCAGAATGTTCCCGGCTTCATCTATTCTAAAATGTAATACAAAAGGTTTGCGCACCGGAAAACGGTGCAACCGGATATAAAAACGCAGGTCGGAGAATTCTATGACGTGAATGCGACCCTGCACTTTTTCCTGCACAACGGGATAACGAGCGAACCAGAAATAGAGCGAACCCATCTCCGAGGAACGCGCGATCTGCTCAAAATAGGATCCCGTTGTTTTGGTGAAAACCTGGAAGGGGGGTTCTGGTTTAAGGAAACTGAAAAAGGGAACCTGATAGTAGTGCAAGCCTGCATCGAGAATTCCGGACCATCGTAAGGGCACGAATGGCTGCGGAATGGCTGCGGCCCTTTGAAAAGGAATGCGATTTTGTTTGGCCGCCATCTCCAGCTGATGTAACGCGACTGTGTGATTGAGCGCGCAGAAGACGATGTACCCCGAGGCAATCCATAACCCCATTCTTGCGCGCCGCGTTGCGCGTGATGGTTTCAATCGCGCAAGAATCAAGCTCACCAGAAGCGTTCCTGTGAGAATCCAATCCAGAATAAACACCCAGTCAAAATAGAACCTCGTTTGGGAAAATGGATATAACACAACAGTTCCATAAGATGTGATCAAGTCCAGGATCTGGTGGCTAAAAAGCGCCACCCATGAGGCCGCGATCCATGGCAAATATCTTCTCTCTTCGTCGAATCGTCCGAAAATCGCGCCGAATAACAAACCGCTGGCGAGAACACCCAGAAAAGAATGCGTGATGCCGCGGTGGTTTGCGATGTAAGCGGGCAGGCCGTCGAACCGGTAAAGAATATCGATGTCAGGAAATATTGCTGCTGTGGCCAGCACATACCGGCAACGCGTCCCAAGACGTTGTGTGAACCCCGCTTCCGCGATCAAAGCACCTGCCAGGCCGTGTGTTACAGGATCCATGAGCCCCCACAAAAGAAATAAACAAAGTAGCGCCGGCGTCTCGCCTGCGTTGAGCTGTGCAGACGGGACGTCCGCGCTACTCTGTTCAAAGAATCTGTTATGATATCAGAGTTAAAAAGCCTCTTCGAGTCTTACCAAAATGGATTTGCACGTTTGTATTTTGGCAGCGGGTCAAAGCAAAAGAATGAAGTCAAAGCTCTCCAAGCTGCTTCATCCTTTGTGCGGTAAGCCGCTGATTTTGCACGTTCAGGAATCACTGTCCGCGCTTTCTCCAACAACATGCGCGGTCGTGGTCGGCCATCAGCGCGATCAAATAATGGATGCGCTGAAAGAGAAACCGGTTGACTTCGTGGTTCAAGAACAACAGAAGGGAACGGCCCACGCCGTTTCAGAATTCTTGAAGCATTACCCTTCGATAGAAGGACTGCTCCTTGTTCTCAGCGGTGACACTCCTCTTCTGCAATCCTCCACGCTTCTGGGGATGATCCAACTTCACCAGCAAAGGAATGCGACGATCACTCTGCTCACAACAGAGTACGACGATCCAACAGGTTACGGGCGCGTGATTCGAAGTGAACAAGGAACAATCCAACGCATTGTCGAAGAGGCCGACGCAAATGAAACGGAAAAGGCGGTCCGTGAAGTGAATGCCGGAATCTATGTGTTCGATGTTTCAAGAACGCGCGAGCTGCTTCCGCTGGTTCAAGCTGAGAATAAACAAAAGGAATACTACCTTCCGGATTTGATTTCACTTGCGCTGGAGCGAAACTGGACCGTTCTGCCTCAGAGGGTGAGCGCAAACGAGGTAATGGGGATCAACACAAAGGTTGAGCTTGCAGACGCGCACAAGACTCTTCGAAAACGGATCAATCAGCAATGGATGCTTCGTGGCGTAACGATAATCGATCCGGCTACTACGTACATTGATACGGATGTTCAGTTTGGGACTGATGTTGTGCTTCATCCAAACATTTATCTGGAAGGGAGTACACTCGTCGGTTCCGAAGTCACGATTTATCCGAACTGTAGAATTTCGGATTCCTACATCGATAGCCGGTGCGTGATTTATGAAAACAGCTCGATTGATACCGCTCATCTGGAAGCCGGAGTGAAGGTTGGTCCTTTCGCAAGAATTCGCCCCGATACCTATTTGCAAACCGGAGTTCGGATTGGAAATTTTGTGGAGTTGAAGAAGTCTTTTGTGGGAGAAGGAACAAAAGCGAATCATCTCTCATATCTTGGCGATGCCACGATCGGTAAGAATGTGAACATTGGGGCCGGCACGATTACCTGTAATTATGATGGCGAAAAAAAGCATCCCACTGTTATCGAAGATGACGTCTTCATTGGAAGCGACACGCAATTAATTGCTCCTGTAAAAGTGAAGAAAGGAGCCTACGTGGCGGCCGGTTCCAGCATTACAGAGGATGTTCCGGAAAATTCAATGGCTATCGCCCGTGGACGTCAGGTCAATAAGCCGGGCTGGAAACCAAAAAAGAAGTGACAGAACATTTCGCGGAACCGCGATTGGACTCCCGCCAGAAAAACAGCATTATATAGATACATGTGCGGAATTGTCGGCTATATCGGGCAAAAAGAAGTCGTTCCTGTACTGGTGAATACTCTCAGAAAGCTGGAGTATCGCGGGTATGACTCTGCTGGGATCGCGGTCGTTAACGGCGATGGTGTCAGTGTACGGCGCAGCGCGGGAAAGCTCTCCAATTTGGAGAGTGCCATTGCAGCTGAACCGATCGAAGGCTATTACGGAATCGGGCACACTCGATGGGCCACGCACGGACGACCTACGGAAGAAAATGCTCATCCGCATCGCGATTGCACCGGACAACTGGTGGTTGTTCACAACGGTATCATCGAAAATTACCTGGAACTAAAGGGCCAGTTGCAGCAAGAAGGGCATAAGTTTGTTACGGAGACCGATACCGAAATCATTGCCCATTTGCTGGAGAAACACTACAACGGCAGTTTGGAATCTGCGGTCAAAAAAGCATTCTCCGAAATTCGGGGAATCTATGCGTGTGGCATTCTCAGCTCGCGCGAACCGAACAAAATCGTCGGAGTTAGAAGCGGACCACCCCTCGTTGTTGGACTTGGCCAACAAGAATATTTCCTTGCATCCGACACGCCGGCGATTCTTTCGCACACGCGCGATGTGCTTTTTTTGGACAACCAGGAGATGGTTGTTATGACAAAGGAGGGAGTGCAGCTTTTTAATCTGCAGGGGGAACCGGTTACGCGGGCCGCTCAAAACATTACCTGGGATGCGAATCTTGCAGAAAAAGGAGATTACCCGCATTACATGCTGAAGGAGATTTTTGAGCAGCCATGGGCGATTCGCGAAACGATCGTGGATCGTTTCTCTTTGAACAGCGGTCGAGTTTATCTGGAAGAATTTGAAATTACGGAAGAGCAGCTTGCGAAAGTTGAGAAGATCAATTTTGTTGCCGCGGGAACTTCCTGGCACGCGGCGCTGGTTGGAAAATTTTTGCTGGAGGAACTGTCGCGCGTTCCGGTGGAAGTGGATATTTCCTCCGAGTTTCGCTATCGCAATCCGGTGGTGAAGCCGAA
>JAKEFK010000269.1 GCA_022616075.1 bacterium | reverse complement strand
CTGCAACGCAAAAACCTGGAAGCAATTGCCTGTGAGTGTTACGAAATTGTCTGTAGCGAGTTTAAACAATTCTGCTGAAGTGTGCTCCAGGTGACAGACAGGAGTACCGTCATTGCTGTAATTTCCCGAGAATGTTCTGCGAGAGCTGTTTGAAGCTCAACGTATACAAACTCCTGGTTTCCTCTTTTGCTTCCCAAAACGGTAGCCGCTTGGATCGAAGCCACCGCGAAGAGCAATCAACAACTCCATGACATTACTGTCCATTGCGGGAGTCAGGAGCTACTTGAACTTAAACCACGCAAGTGCAAGCTTCAAAAGTCCGAAGCATCATTTGGATGACGACCATCTTTAACGAAATTTCTTTGCAAATTTCGAAGAATTTTTTGCGGAAGTGTTGCATGTTGAAAATCGATTCCGATATCAAGAATCCCGATCCGTATCCTGTTCGCATTTCCTGCAAGTTGATCTCTAGCGCTTCTTAGCTGTGAGTAGTTGTTTTCTAAATGCCAACCGAATTTATGTGTTCCTCTTGGAAAATCATCGGATTGTACATTCTGAACATAGAGTTGTCCCGAGCTGCACCCATCGTCCCTTTTTGACGCGCGACGCGATTTTTATGGATCCAGGTATGCGCGACGTCCGGTTCCGCTTAGGTTTCTGCAAGGTACCAGCGCGGAGCAGTCGCCATTCCTGGGACGCCCCGCGTCTCGTTAGGGAAAAGCTCCGTTAGATCAAACCCGCTGCCGTCGATCCCGAAGGGTCGAGCACGCAGTTTTTTCGCCTGCGCCGGACTCATTTTTATAAAAGTCGAGCCATGAGAAGTCAAGCAGCAAATTGCGGCCATTGCAGTTTCTCTCGAAACACAATTCCAGGGTTATTGACAGTTGCTACACGCTCGATCCTGTTTGTAGAGGTGGATGATGTCCAACAATCGTATTAAAGAAAACTAGTGTTTCGAAATCTGTTGGATTGCCGCCTTGATGCTACGGTTACGTTCCCTGGTGTGAGTTAGTTTAAGCGCCTCAGAAAGAGTCGAAACAAGACACTCGCCAGCGTGCTTTGACCACAAAGTGACACGAAGCTGAAAATCCCGAGATGCATTGACATTGACCTGGAAATCACTTCCGTTTCGGAAGGAGGCTCGGGCAAAGGGATGTTGTTTAAAAGATCTGTGATTATATTGGTAAACAGCTTCAATCGTGTTCTGAGGAGCGTTTTTAATCCAAAGCTTAATCTGGTATTCAGGTCCATTTTGTTTTACTTTCTTAGATTTTCCTAATAGAAAGGCTGCACGAATTTCCGGGCGAAGAAACAATCTAAGTTTAGAAGCGCTACTTCCGGCTCGCTGATGAATCTTCACGATTGTATTGATCCGATCCTTTCGTAGTTGTAAATCGGACTTTACAAATTCCATAACCTTTTCGACATTATCACCGCGACCTAGTTGCGAATAGAACAGTTCAGAAAACCGCAGGGCGGAATCATCGGATATATCTGTCGTTGTTCCAATAACAACCGGTACCTTCAGAGCGATTGCTGCCGCCTGGGTGGCTGAAAAACAGGAATTGAGCACAACGAGCTTCACTTCTTTTTTTGTGAAAACATCTTTCAGGTGCTCCAGGGGAATCGATTCAGTGTTCCCATTTTTACCTTCCAAAAGTAGTTCTCCGCTTGGATCCCCGTGGCCGCTGAAGTGAACGACATCTGGTTTATGTTCGTTAAGCCGCAGCAGAAGGTCTCCCGGACGAACTCCCGACTCCCAGACTATTTTATGTTCCGGGGCGTGTACAACTCTTAACGCCTGTTCTATCTTCAGGTATTCATCTTTTAGGTTCAGGAAAACCTCAGTACGCGGATTGGCTTGAATGATCATGATTGTTACCATTCGCCCTCCTGGTTCACTGCGCTTCGAGCTAATTACGGGAAAATTTTTCGATTATGGCCTTTATCCATGGATCTCGTTCCCTGCTGTGAGCCAATTTAAGTGCCTCAGACAGTGTAGAGATGAGACACTGGCCGCCGTTCCGCGACCACAAAGTGGTCCGTATCTGAAAATCGGCATCTGCATCGATGGAGACGCGAAAATCCGGACTATCCTTGTAGGAGACTTTTGTAGAAGAGATCGGGAGTGCGCGATTGAATTCATAAACAGCTTCTATTGTGTCGTCAGGCGAATTCTCTATCCAGAGGAAAATGCAATATTGATCTCCATTCATTTTTAGGTTTACACTACATTCATCCGGCTGAAATGCTGCCTTAATTTGTGGGCGAAGAAACAGTTTCAGCTTAGAAGCACTGTCGCGTGCCCGCTGATGAATATTAAGAATTCTATCGATACCCTCGTTCCGTAGTGGTAGATCGGACTTTACGATTTCCATAGCTCTTTGGACACTATGGCCGCGACCCAATTCCGCATAGAAAAGTTCCGAGAATCGTAACGAGCATTCATCGGGCATCTCCGTAGTTGTTCCAATAACAACCGGAGTGGTTTCGGCAATTGCTCTCGCCTGTGCGTCTGAAAAACAGGAATTCAGCACAACTAGCTTCACTGTTTCAGCCGCTGCTGCAAACATATCTCTTAGATGATCCGTGGGAATAGGCTCGGTGTTCCCATCTTTATCTTCAAAAAGAATTTCGCCGGTTGGATCCGCATGGCCACTGAAGTGAACGATAGCCGGTTTATGTTCGCGAAGTCGCGGTAGAAGGTCTCCCGGACGAACTCCCGACTCCCAGACTATTTTATGTTCCGGTGCATGTACAGCTCTTAATGCCTGTTCAACCTTCAGGTATTCATCCTTTAGGTTCAGAAAAATTTCAGTACGCGGATTAGCTTGAATGATCATGATTGTTACCATAAGCTCCTCCTATTGACTGTCTGCTTTTAACTCGCGTGCCAAATACTTTGTTAAACAGTGCGGGCCACCTTGATAAAGCATAAATGGATGAAAGTTACCAAGACGGTGGACTGTAAATCCATGGCACTCCCATAGTTTCTCTACGGCGTAATCGGTTGCTGCCAGTTGCCCCCAACCATCGTGACCGTACGTAGGAATCCAAACCTGTTTCGATTGGCCATCGATTTCTACAAGACAATTGTTGTAAGTAGCAAAATAATAGAGCGCTACATGATGGACATCTGCAGGCACGTTCATTTCAAGATCTTTCCGTGCCATTTCCGGACTGATTGTTGTGCTGACCAATGGCAAAGGAGTTCGAATTACTTCGAGGTCTCCGCGCGACTCCAGATCTCGGATGATGCTGTCGAAGACGTGTGCTTTGGCAAACTTGTGAAGGTGCGCTTGTCCAAGAGCTTTCGCAGCTTCCGTGGGATCTCCCACAAACACTTTATACTTACCCTCAGAGTTTCGCCCCCCAAGGGACATGAACATGTCTATGTGAAAAACTGGCTGATATTTTCCTGGCGCCGTCCAATCAACTACCCACCAGATCGTTCCATTCCTATTTTCGGTATCCGGGGTCTCCCATTCCGGGACTCTGGCGGGTTTATTGTTCTTACAATAATTGATAATGATAGCTGGCCTCGGATCCAGAGCTTTCGTATAAACGTCAACGAATGAACTAGGAGATGTAGTGTGAACCTTATGAACAATGCTTTTATGGATGTAGTCGTAACCGAGTAAATAAAAATCATCGGCCACAAGCAAATTGCCACCTTGAAAGTAAATCCAAGAATCCGGATTCTTGTGATACCCAATGCAGGCAGCAACACGATCCGGTATAAAGCTGTCCGCATATCTTGAAAACGATACAGGTTCGACAAAGCACATTTGTTTTGTTTTGTGGCTTTGAATAACTACAAAAGGATCCTGAGCCCATATACTGAACATGACGTTTTTGTTGATCCGGACGATTTGATGTTTCCGTGGCGGTATCGTATTCATCCATTCATGGACATGGACGATTTTCTCGGGTTCGTCTTCGTCGTTCACCGCAATTACGATTTCACAATCTGCTGGCAGCATGCAGATAAGTTGCTGGAACCTCATACACCAGGAAGTATGTTCAAAAACGTGCGAAGGGGCCCACAAAAGAACCGTTGTTAATTTCCCGTGAACACTGCTGATTAAAGACCCGGTTAATTCAACAAGGTCAACGTCTCCACCTCCTGGGCCGCGGGTCGGTCCGAATGTTGGTATTGTTGCTTTGGATCGGACAAAATCCGCAGGAGCCATTTTGTATGGCCAAGGAATTTCTTGCATTGACTATTCCAAAAGTTTTGTTCGGCTCATGATTGCGACTGATTTATCAGTTCGAAAAGTGGCGCTTCAAGATAAGAAGGAAGCTCTCCGCTCGCTTTACTCTCTTTCAAGATTCCAATCACTTCATCAAAATTGGATTTTGATCGTTTGAAAATCTGTTGGAATTCAGGATCCTTTTCCAAATGTTTTAAATCGGGATTCATGACCAACAAATCATGAGGAAGCTGGTTTAACTCTAACGCGCGGGTCAACAGCGACAAAGCCTCCTTCAGCTTACCATGCCGGACCAATAACGGAGCGATAAATTGCGCACGGATATCCAGTCCTTCAGCCGCAGTATTCAAAGAATCCAGACGGGTTGTCAGTGCATTCGCTTCTGCATATTGGCCGAGCTGTAATGCATACGCCTGGCTTGCAATCAAAAATAAATCTTCATAAAACCGCCCTTCATCTACAATTGGTTTGAGTGCGTTTAATGTCGCTTTTGATTCCGGTAACTGGCGGAGATCAGAGTAAGCCAATGATTGATAAAACAAAACCACAGGTAAATTAGGTTCAATATCCAGCAATTCTTTCGCCGTGGATAAACCCTCCTTGACCCTTCCTAACGCGATAAGAGGTCTCATTCGAAGAGCATGCGCATATGGATAAAGCGGATCGAGACGAAGACATTCTTCAGCAGCTTTCATTGAAAGATTCAAAGAAGCCAGGCTAATTGCCACAGATAAAGTGACTTGATTGGTTGAAGAGTTTCGGCCATATGACGCTGCTTTCAGTGCCGCCTTCAGCAATTTGCTGGTGTCGATTTTTGCTTTTCCGAGCTCCAATAGCGCCAGGGCTGACCATCCGTTACTTGAATGCGCGTCTATATACAGAGATTGCCAACCCCAGTTTTCTACTTCCTTGATATCTTTTTCCTGATATGTCAGTTGATAACGTAAGTAGTAGAGAATCGCGATTTCGCCGGCTGCATCTGCGAGTTTTGGATCCAGTCGGAGAGCTCGTTTAAAAGCTGATAAGGCTTCGTCAAAGTCCTGAGGTTTATGGAACAAGCCATATCGAATTGAAGAGAATTTTCCCTGATGGTAAGCGAGCTCAGCTCCAGAGTTCGCGGCTAAACCAGATGTTGAGGCGATGACGATTGGTGGTGAGGTAGGACGCAGCGCTGCGCGAATTCCGTCTGCAGCCTCGCGTGTAAGCTCAATGTAATTCTGAAGCTTTCCTACGTACTGATTACTCCACAGAACGCGACGGTTTTCTGCTTCCACTAGCTGAACATTCAGCACAAGACGATTCGATTCCGTTGAAACTGTGGTCAGTGCAAATGTGGAAACATCATATGCTTCCGCTATTCTGCTTAGATTACCTTTGACTCGTTCTACATCGAAACTGCTGGGAGGAACACGTGTTTGCAATTCAGGAACACGCGCCAAAAGCGTTGATAACGAGCTCGGAATAGCATCAGTGAGATACTGTAGATCCGAAGAGCCATAAACCTTTGACGGTAGCACTAGTATATTGCTGATTTGTTGCTGTGTTTTCGACACGTTGGCTATCGGCCGTAAATCGTTTCTCTTGTTGTGCTCCAAAGCTGCAAAAAAGCTAATGAGGATCAGCAACAGAACACCTCCTACCAAAGCAGGTTTTCTGGTTGCTTTAGGCTGCGGAACAAAGATAGATCGAGTAGTCTGCGAGCGAAATTGTTGAAGGTCGATGCAAATCTCATGAGCTGTCTGATATCTCTTGTCACGATCTTTCCTGAGTATCTTCTCGACAATATGACTTAAATCTGTAGGGACGTCTGGCCGATGTGCCGTTACAGATTCCGGATCCTTATACAAAAGGGCTCCGATTGTATCGGCGGCGGTGTTTCCAGTAAAAGGTCGCCGCCCGGCAAGAGCTTCATAGAGAACGA
Organism: bacterium; assembly: GCA_022616075.1. Lineage (NCBI taxonomy): Bacteria > bacterium. Next base: position 4,800 of record JAKEFK010000269.1, on the reverse strand, counting down.
CCCCAAAAGAGAATAGATCGCTGCGATGATCTACCTTTTCTCCTCTGGCCTGTTCTGGTGACAGATAATCAACCGTTCCGACTACAAGACCACTATGGGTGCTTGAACCATTACCTTTGAGTTCAGTATGCGGGTTATACTTGGCAAGACCAAAATCAAGCAGCTTTGGCTGCATCCGTGTAGTCAAGATAATATTGGAACTCTTAATGTCTCGATGAACAACATCTTTCCGGCGCGCTTCCTCAAGCGCCTCAGCAATTTGAATCGCAATGTCAACGATCTCCGAAACCGAAAAGGGAGTTTTGCGCATCATGTCTTGGAGCGTCAACCCTTCGACATATTCCATCGCTATATAAGGACGATTCTGCCATTCCCCAACGTCATAAATCGCACAAATATTCGGATGATTGAGAGCTGCGGCGGCATAAGCTTCCGTTCGAAATCTGGTCAGCAGAGTTGCATTGCAAGAAATTTTCTCCGAGATCATCTTTAGCGCGACCTTTCTCGCCAATCGGACATCAAGCGCCAGGTATACCTCTCCCATCCCGCCTCGACCCAACAGGCGAATAATCTGGTAGTTCCCTGCTACTTCGCCTACCAACATCGATTTTTGTCGCGCTGAGACTCTATTTTAAGAACTGAGACAAACTTGCGACGGTCGCTTTGGTGAACTTTCTCAGACTATTCTACTACCGCTGAGGAGTGGACGCGAATCGGCAGGTTCAGGAAGGGCAAGACCGAGGTACTTCCCATCTTCGCTTACCATAAAACCGGAGCTACACAATGCCTTTAAACTGCTGGTTACGTTCTCTTCGTCTGCATCTAAATGATGCTTCTCCAATTCACTTAAAATCTGGTTGAATGAACGATACGTATCTGTACAAAATTCATAGATGGCACCAGCAGGCGCAGGGAATTGATGCATTCCCGTGTTATGGCCTTCTGTTCTCAATAGAGATCGCGAATCGTTGATGAGTAATTCTTCTTTTTCAATCCAAAATGTCAGAAGGTCGAACGATCCTTTTGCCCATTTTGCCTTCCAACGATGGACCCAATCCTTTGTATCCTTGTGAATCTCATCTGGCGTTGTATTTTTCATTTGATAGTCAAAAAAGTACGCAATCTTTTCAAGTGAGACGTTCGATGGGTAAGTATGTGAATAACTCGGATCCGGTCGGATTGCTTTTACGGGAAAACTCTCACGGTCGAAATAATAAGGCGCGAATCGCTCAAGCCAGATACGACTACAAGCGTAAGGCGGCTGCAAGTGTGAAATCAATTTAACGATGCTCAGTTCTTTCCGGAAATCTTCCTCTCGCTCGCCCGGAAAACCATAAAGCAAATTCCAGTACGCCTGAAGCTGGTAGTAGCGGCACCATTTTAGAGTGACGAGATTTTGCAGCATGTTGGAGCCCTTCCTCATCAGCTGTAGCACGTGTGAACTGAAACTTTCGATTCCAGGCTGAAGAGCCCTCATTCCTCCTAAGTAGAGGACTCGGATTTGCTCGCGGCTTAAATTGGATTTGATTTCCCAGGAAAAACGATAATTGCGAGGCAGCTGTTCGGTTCTAAAAAAGAGTTCTTTTAAATAGCCCAGGTCTAGAATGTTATCAGTGGTCGCGAAGAAAGTGTAACCATATCTGCTGCTTAAATCATCAATCTCATTCAAAACCCGTGGAATGGATTTCGCTCGGAATTTCATGTTGCTTCCGTTCAGACCACAAAACGTGCAGTGATGTTTTTCTCCCCACCAGCAACCCCTCGCCGTTTCCAGTGGCATAAAGATTTGCATAGAAGAAAGTTCAAGTTTTAATTTTTTGGCGCGAAGGAAATATTCGTCATAATTGGGAGTCGGCAAGGAGTCCATGTCTTGTATTGGCGGGGCGAACCCATTTACCTGAACAACACCATTAGACCGGTGAGCCAGGCCGGCAATGTTCGTAACGCTTTCCTCACTACTCAAGCATCGCAGTAATTCGGGAAAAAGTTTGTCCCCTTCTCCCAACGCAACATAATCGATGAAAGGAAACGCACGTAGGTATTCAATACCCATTTCTCCTTCCATATTTGCGCCGCCAAAGATAATTTTTACGTGTGGGTATTTCTCTTTGATTCGCCGGGCTAAGGCTAGCGAGGCAACGTTTTGCTGAAAAATCGATGAAAAACCGATAAGACCGTATTTCCCCCATCTTGTGATCTTCATGCAGTGGTCAAAAAACGCTGGTACTATTTGTTCGCGTACTTCTTTCAAGGATCGCAGCGTTATGCGCGACCTGCGGAGGAATTGTGTTTCTTCTGGAAAAGCGGAGAAATAGTTTTTGAAGGAGCCTGGGGTTTTACCGAAAGCGGATTCCGCGAAAAACCATTCTGAAGTCATACGTCCCCGATGGTTGCTGAGAACATCGTATGCCCGTAGCGACATCCGGGCGGCCAGATCTAGATTTAAGTGAAATGAATCCACCGGAAAACCAGCTCGTTGAGCATGGGCATGCAGCAGACCGATCTGAATTGATGGATGTGTGACAGGAAAAAACGGCATCGTAATCAGAGCAACACGAAATTTGCTCATATTGCGATCACCAGCTTTCCCATTCAATGAATAGCCTTGGCCTTAAGGCATCACTGTACCGAATGGTAGAACGAAATGGTATACTTCCGCAAGAGTAATCGGAGATCATTATGACGGAAAAATCGACCTTTGAAGAGCGGGCAGCAAAGCTGCTGAAACGTATCAGGACGGACATGAACTTTAAACAGGAATTTCTATCACGTCCGCGCCAAATCCTGGAACAAACGGGCTTCGAAATACCTAAAAGTATCCAACACATCAAAGTCGTTGAAGAAGCTGCCGATACCATGTATGTAGTCATCCCATACGAAAGACGCATGAGAGGTCCAGGGAGAGCAAACAAGCTTTGGGAGGCACTACTGTCTCGTCGCCCATCAAATGGAGAGTAGCTACGCGCGTCTGCGGCCGGCGGGGCATTCAACTGTGCAACAAGCAGTTGCTACATGCACCTCGCCTTCGCCAATAGTAGCTGTAGGCTGTACGATCGCAAACTCGCCGAGCACTTATTTAATCAGGGCGTCTCTTTGGATGAGATGAATGCTGCAAAGTAAACTCGAAACGAATTCAATATCGGCCTCAAGACTATCCTTGTAGCACTGTACTAATACGCCAAATGGAAGCTCTTCGACTGGACGGTCAAATCTTTGCTGAATGGCAACATTCGGCCCAGGAAAGCGCCTCACAAAAAGCGAAGGCTGTCAAATCCAAAAACAGACTGCAAGTTCGCTCAGCTCGAAGTGCCATGCGAGCACATCGTCCGGGAATCCATTTCGGCACAGTGGCATCCGGAAGTTTGGTAGTTGCCAGCAAGAGAAAACAAAGGGAATTGCTATTACTGCATGGCAGGATCATCGGAACGGAGACGGAGGGCGCCAGCGTTCTGCATGCGACCTTTCGCCGCGAATTACCCACAGCAGCCATCGTGATCAAGGGCATCTCGGATTCGGCCGATAAAAACAAAGGTCTGGTCGATGCCCTCGGTTATTGGCGTGAGCTGGCAAAGGAGAATCCAGCCCGCCTCGTAATTAAGATGATCCAGTGCGGAAGGATCACTCCTCTGCAGACAGATCAGTTCGATCTGGATCCTACTCGAGGCTCGATTGATGATGCAAGACAGATGATACCGGATGTCTCCGCCCCGCGATGTCTTCCATTCATCCTCCAGAATGACGAAAAATAGCTTGACTATTTTCGGGTCCGGTTACAAGCGTCCACTCTCCGCCTTGCAGTCATGATTCGCCAATCTCAGCAGCACGTCCGTATGACACGGAGATCCTTTCGGACAATAACAGGCAAGATCCTTTTCACGCAGTCTTCTAAATCATGAATTATTGTTGGGCAAACTGTTGGATAATCGCGCAGGGATTCGTTTTGTAATTGAATCACTTGAACCCGGCGGAATCGAAAACCATACCGGCGCGTTGGCGCGGCATGATCTGTGACAAGCATGGAACACAAAGCGAAAATCTCTTGTCCCAATTGTGGCGGAGTCTATTCGCTTTGCCAGCATTTCGAGATTACAGATGATGGAACAGTTACCCCCTCACATAAGTTGTCCGTGCGGCTTTTGTGACGTGGTGCAGCTGAAAGGATGGGACCTTCCATGATGAATTTCAATCTGGTCGCCACAAACCACAAGGAGCCGCATCTTTGTATTCAGTTAACTGACGAGCGACACGTAAGGATAAACGACATTGTTGAGCGCGCAAACAAGCTTTACGGGGGAAGAATCTCGAAGATACTGTGTTGCTGGCTTTTCAGATGTTGGAAAAAGAGATGAATGCAATGGAAGAAGCGTTGAAGCGAAAGGGAAAGCGCCTGGCAATGCGTTAACAGAGCGATTGCTCGACTCCTCATTTTAAATGTATTATCCTCGCATGGTCGGTTACCTTCCATGAAAAAAGATCGTTCTGAAAATCAAAAGACCCCATTGAAGGTCATCACTTCTTTCTTTAACCGCCAAACGCGCAAATTGCTTCACTGGTGGGGCGAGCAAAAAAAACATGGGTATTCTTAATATTGCTTGCTGTTTATTTCTCTGTTACAAAGTTCGACGACTTCATGACTGGCTATAACCCAATTGTCTCTCTGTTCGAGCCCGGTGCCAGAGCAAAACGTCAACTGGAAAAGTACGGGATTGAATACAATGAAGCGCAGTTCTTGAAAGCTATTTCTGACCGTGATCTTCAAATCGTAAAATTATTTCTGAAAGGTGGAATTCGGCCGGACGT
>JAKEFK010000268.1 GCA_022616075.1 bacterium | reverse complement strand
GTCCGCAAAAACTTGGTAGCTCGACGAGTTCATTGCGGGCAGGGATGCCCGCGCTCCCACTAACTCGCCGCAATTCTTGACTTTTTGGACAGTCTCGCGGGTGACTCGCCCGCAGAAGATCGCGTTGTGTATAATATTGCGTTTGCGGGCGGAACGCCCGCGATACTTATGCCATTATTTTCACGCATCTTAAGAAAATCATCCGGTGGCGGCACGGCAGTCCAATTTCCGCTTGTACTCAAAAACGTGACAAGGGGAGACGATCGATATGCCATCTGGGCGCACCAGCACCGCTGGACTGGGCGAAACGAGAAATGGTGTCGCCGGCAAATCGAGAAATTTCAAGATCGTCCAACGGTTGGGATTCTGATGCAATCCATCAATCCAAAGGTCGAGTTTTTTCGGCAAAGTCTGTCTTCCATCTTCAATCAGATTTATCCCTTCCATGAGCTTTCCATAGTGGATCGAGGTTCAACAGATCCGGAAGCGAAAAAACTTCTTGAATCGATTGAGAAAGATCCTCGAGTTAAAGTGAATTATCAGAAAGGAAGCGTGCGAGACATTACTGCGATTGCCAAAATCATGAAAAGAGCGGAAGCGGAATGGATTTTAGTGATGGGCGCTGAAGACGTGCTGGAACCGAACACCCTCTACAACATGGTTGCCACACTTCAAAACTCTGTAGAGATTGATTTTGTGTTTTCAGATTCCGATTTGATCGATGAACAAGGAACCCGTTTGGATCCTCAATTCAAACCTGTTTGGGCGGTCGGCTCGCATTATCCCGTTGGTTATTATCAGCATCCCGTTTTTCTGTCCTCGCGCCTTGTGGATAAGCTGAAAGGCCATGAACGAGTCAGCCAGTTAATGGAGGAAGGCGTTCTGCTCGATGAAGCTTCGAATCACAGTCGCTACGTGTTACAGGCGCCCGGTATTTTGTATCACGCCCGCTCGCATGGATTCAAACATGAAAAACCGCCGGATCCAGTTAGCAATGTTTTGATTAACGAGAATCTGATTCAGGAAGATGGGAAGATTCTAATTAACATACAGAAACGCGCGCGTTCCGAGCCAAAGGTCCCGTTGAATATTTTGTGGGCCATCGATTCGCTGGATCGCGATGACGGACCGGCCGTATGGTTTCACTACCTGCGGTATCTGTCGAAAGAATCCGGCCACAAGTTTTCGGTTTTATCATTGCAAGATGGACCGATGCTCGCTGAATACGAAAAGCTGTGTCCGGTTCTAGTCACCAACGAATCTCAATCGGAACTTTCCGAACGCATCACAAAACTCAACAGTGAAACTCCCTTTGATGTAGCATTTGTGAGCTCGGTGCAAAACAGCTGGTTTCCGGAAGCTCTGCAGCAACTGAATATTCCCACACTGTGGCAACTCTATCCAGCCGTAGACCAGCAGTTGACCGAAGTTCTGACGAAAAAGTTTCTGTTTCCCGCAACCATCCTGTTCTTGAATTCTGCGATCGCCACAAGATTCAAAGATCTCGATCCAAGAAACGTTTCCCGAATCCTACCCACGGGTGTGGATCTGGTAGACCTAAAGACGTTTAAGCAGAGAAACAGTCCATTCGATTTGCGTGAAAAGTTCGGAATCTCCAGATCGTCCAAAGTTTTTTCTATTGTGGGGCCCACGATTGAACGAAAAGGACAAAAGATGTTTGTGTCCGCTGCGCTTCGGGTCCTGGATCAGAATCCGGATGGCGAGCTGGACTTCTTCATCGCCGGTACGAGACCGGGAAGCTATCTGGAGGAATTGAAAACTCTCATCAACGATTGCGGGAAGGCGTCGCGGTTTCACCTCATTCCTGAAACACAGGATGTTTTTCAATATTATCCGTTTTATCTGCTTTCCGATGTGATCGTTTCCTGTTCAACGGAAGAAGTCTTTCCGCTAACGATTCTTGAAGCGATGGCAACAAAAAAAGCCGTGATCGGCACTAAAGTCTTTGGTACGCGTGAGGTCATAGAGCACGACGAAAATGGTTTTCTCGTGAAGTCAGGTGATGAGAAAGAGCTGGCCGAACGAATAGAATTTCTGATACAGAAACCGGATTATGTGGATTTTTTTGCTCGACGCAGTCTGGAAATTGTGTATGAAAAATTTCAATTCCGAAAGATCGCCGTTCGGCTGGAGGAATTGCTGCGCGAATCCATCGTGTACGAGCCATAGCGTGATAAAGTTAAACGTTTAACATTGAACTTTTGAACCCTTGAACCTTTGAACCTTTTGAATTCCCGGAGGTTTTGATTGGAATTACAGAAGCAATCCCTTGAAGAATTGAGCATCAACACGATCCGGATGCTCGCGATTGATGCAGTAGAAAAGGCGCAATCGGGACATCCGGGCACACCGATGGAAGCGGCCGCAATGGCTTATGAATTGTGGACCGATATTCTTCGCTACAATCCCACAAATCCCAACTGGCCGAACCGGGACCGTTTCGTGCTTTCGGCTGGGCATGCATCCATGCTTCTGTATGCCATGCTCTATTTAACAGGCTACGATCTTTCGCTGGAACAAATCCGCCAGTTCCGCCAATGGGGAAGCCAGACTCCGGGCCACCCTGAATACGGTCATGCTCCGGGCGTAGAAACGACCACCGGCCCTCTCGGTCAAGGTTTTGCAGCGGGCGTGGGAATGGCTGTTGCGGAAAAATATCTGGCCGATCTGTTCAACCGCCCGAATCAAAACATTGTGGACTACCACATTTTTGCGTACTGTAGTGATGGCGATTTGATGGAAGGTGTTTCATCAGAATCCGCTTCGTTTGCCGGCCACCATCGTTTGAACAAGTTGATTTACATTTACGGAGACAATCACATAACGATTGATGGAGAAACGGATCTCACTTTCAGCGAATCTGTAGGCGCGCGATTCGAAAGCTACAACTGGTTCGTGCAAAACATCCAGGGAAATGATCGTGCAGCGTTTCGAAAGGCTATTGCTGCGGCAAAGAATCAGAAGGAACGGCCATCACTGATCATTGCAAGAACAAACATCGGTTACGGTTCTCCTGGTAAACAGGATAAGGCGGTCGCACATGGGGCTCCGCTTGGAGCAGAAGAAGTGAAACGCACGAAGGAAAATCTCCGCTGGCCCGCAGAACCAACTTTCTATGTGCCAGACGAAGTTTTGCAACATTTCCGCAAAGCGGTCGAGCGCGGCAAACAGCTCGAAGCAGACTGGCAGGCGCGCTTCAATGAATACACTGATAAACATCCTCAGGAAGCAGCTTTATGGAAGCAAATCAGCCAAGGAAAACTGCCGGAAGGTTGGCAAAAATCGATTCCGGACTTTAGCAAAGAAAAAGGAATGGCTACGCGCGCAGCATCCGGCAAAGTCTTAAACAGTCTTGCCAATACGCTTCCACATCTTGTGATCGGGTCGGCTGATCTGGCAGAATCCACGAACACTCTGCTAAAAGACAAAGGCAGTTTCGGCAAACAACCGGGCGGAAGAAATATTCACTTTGGGATTCGCGAACACTGCATGGGTGGTGTTCTAAATGGAATGGCGCTGAGCAAAATGTTGATCCCAGCAGGCGGAACGTTTTTCATCTTTTCCGATTACATGCGCCCGGCGATGCGTATTGCCGCGCTGATGAAACTGAACACAATCTATGTCCTCACTCATGACAGTATCGGCCTGGGTGAAGATGGCCCCACGCACCAACCGGTGGAACATCTTGCTTCGTTTCGCGCAATGACAAACATGACCACTCTGCGTCCCGCAGATGCAACCGAAACCGCCGTCGCCTGGGAAATCGCATTGACTCGCCGGAAGGGCCCGGTTTGTCTGGTTCTTACGCGTCAGAAACTTCCTGTAATCGATCGTTCACGCTATGCGCCCGTAGAAAATGCAAAGAAGGGTGGATATGTACTCGCGGATGCGCCGGATAAAAATCCGGATTTGATTTTGATGGCAACCGGTTCGGAAGTCTCTGTAATTTTGAGCGCGTATGAAAAACTCTCCGCCGAAGGAATCAAGGCGCGAGTGGTGAGCCTACTTTCTTGGGAAATTTTTGATGAGCAGCCAGACGCATACAAAGAAGAAGTACTGCCCACTTCTGTTACAGCTCGCATTGCGGTGGAAGCTGCTTCCCCCTTCGGATGGTGCCGCTACGTAGGCGATCGTGGCCAAGTGATTGGTATGACGACGTTCGGCGCCTCTGCACCGGTGGAAGTAAACATGGAAAAATTCGGCTTCACACCGGAGAATGTAATTGCTAAGGCAAAGAGTCTTTTGAAGCTATGAAGAGGGTTTCAATTGCTGCAGATCACGCGGGCTTTCCGCTGAAGTCAGTAGTTATTCGGTTTCTACGCAATAGTGGTTATGATGTCATCGATCTAGGGACTCATTCTTCAGACCCTGTTGACTATCCCGATTACGCGCGCGCCATTGCGGAATCGATTCTAAGCGGACAAAGCACAGAAGGAATTCTGCTGTGTGGCAGTGGCGTCGGCGCGTGTGTTGTCGCAAACAAATTTCCGGGAATTCGCGCGGGCCTCTGCCATGATACATATTCCGCACACCAGAGCCGCGAACACGATGACTGCAATGTGCTCTGCATGGGACCCCGCATCATCGGCGACAAATTGGCGCTGGAAATCGTTGGTGTGTGGATCAAAGCTAAGTTCACCGGAGAAGAACGGCACGTAAAGCGCCTCGAAAAACTGAAAGCTATCGAAAAACAACTGTATAAATAAAGTAGCGCGGGCGTCCCGCCTGCATTATTTCAGCGGCGTCTCCCCCAGTACTACGTCTAGATTCTGAACCAGCCAATCCGCATCTTCTCTTGTAAACACCATCGGCGGTTTGATCTTGATCACATTGTGGTAGGCGCCATCTGTGCTCAACAAAATTCCTCGTTCTTTCATCCGTTCAACGATGTAAGAAGCTTCTTGGGGAGCAGGGGTTAATGTGGTTCGATCCTTCACAAATTCGATGCCAAGAAAGAGTCCCAGACCCCGAACATCACCAATCAACGCATGTTTCTGTGTTAAGGATTGCAACCCCGCTTTCAAATATCCTCCGGTTTCCAGCGCGTGCGCCTGAAGATTCTCTTCTTCCATCACATCGAGAACGCTGAGTCCTATCGCGCAGGAAACCGGATTGCCGCCAAATGTATTGAAATACTCCATTCCATTTTCGAAAGCGGCTGCAATTTTTGAAGTTGTAACAACAGCGGCAAGCGGGTGTCCGTTTCCGATCGGTTTTCCCATCGTCACGATGTCCGGCACAACATTCTGCGTTTCAAAACACCAGAAGTGGCTCCCCACTCTTCCGAATCCGACTTGTACTTCATCCACAATGCACACGCCATCCTTTTCGCGAACATGTTGAAAAGCATGCTCGAGATAGTGCGCCGGCAAAATAATCTGACCACCGCAACCGAGCGCCGATTCAACAATGAATGTGCTTCCAGGTTGGGCCATGGCACGCACATCTTCAGCGTACTTCTCGCCTGCTTCCGGGTCGCCATACCTGAAAGAACCACGATAAAGATCCGGCATCACGACTTTGCGAACAAAAGGCGGCGCTCCGGAACCGCCCGGACCATCGAACTTATAAGGACTGATCTCGATCAACGAACTGAGATTTCCATGATAAGCGCCTTCCACAACGATCGTGCTTTGATTGCCCGTGTAAACCCTCGCCAAGCGCAATGCCAGATCATTGGCTTCGCTTCCGGAACAAACGAAAAAACAGATCTTCAACGGCTCAGGCAATGTTGCGCATAACCGCTCTGCGTATTCCACTAGATTTTTATGCAGATAACGCGTATTGGTATTCAACGCGCTCATTTGCTTTTGCGCTGCTTCCACCACGCGCGGCTGTGCATGACCCACATGGCACACATTGTTCACGCAATCCAGATACGCTCGACCATTCTCATCGAAAAGGAACTGCCCTTTCCCTCGGATGATCTGTAGCGGGCTCCGGTAAGAAATGCTCAACGAGCTGCTGATATGCTCTTTTCGCCGCGACAGAATTTTTGCGGTCTCTCTTTGCTGACCTTCGGTCTGCTTAACGCCATAAATCAGATTCGGATCCGGACACAGACTGAACCAAGTTTTCTTATGTCCGGATGCACAAAGTCCGGGAAATGTTCCCTGCTCATCCAGCAAATCAAGAATGATTTGCAAATGAAGATGCGGTGGCCAGTTTCCATTTTCTTCGAACGTTCCCACTCTTCCGAGGCAAACCCCTTTCACAACACTTTTTCCCGCATACAGACCAAGCAGCGAATCGGTGCTCAGATGGCCATACAGTAAAAAGAATGGAATTTCGCCTGCGCGATACTCAACGATAATGGTGGGTCCGTAATCTCCCGCTTCGGCGTTGTTTCGAAAGCTATGGATCACGCCGTCGTAAGGACTGTAAACCGGCGTCCCCGGATCGGCGAAATAATCCAATCCCAGATGAATGGATCGCCACTCATAACCTTCATTTCCGAGGAGCCGGCACCCGGGAGAATTCGCAAAACGCACTTCCCCATATCCTTGAGGTTCCGGTGCGGGCGACTCGCCCGCGGAGCTTTCCTCTAACCATTCCTGCACTTCTCGCGATCTCGGATAAGGCTCCAATTCACAAGCTTCCCTGAATCGGTAAGTTGCCAAGCGCGGATGTATTTGACTCAGCTTTTCCAGCAACTCCCACGCAGGCGCTTCGCTGATTCGCAAATATTCATTCGCAGGTTCTTCTTGCTGCTGAAATGCAGAGATGCTGACGCTCAAACACAAACGCATACTAATAAAGTAATAGAGGAGCGCTATTTCCGTTTCAGTCAAAGGAAAGACGCTGTGATAGCCGCGCACAACTTCAACTGCCGCGGATAATGGATCCGGCTTCTCCAGCATTGCGTATGCGGTCCCGATTGCAACTTCTGAAACTGTATACGTGAACAGCATGTCCCCAAAATCGATGAGTCCAATGGCGGGGGCCGCGTTGCTGTCTTCCTGAAACACAAGAACGTTGTATTCATTCGCATCGTGATAGACGACTGCCTTCCGCAACGAAGGCAACGCTGGGACCACAAATTCCCGCCAGTGAGACAAACAATTCCGAATGATTTTGCTTCTGTTCCCTTCCTTGATGTTACGACCAAAATGAAGAAGGACCCATTCAGCGCGATCAAAATCCCAGCGGAGATCGCGACGCGCGGCAGCATGATGAAAGCCACTCAACGCATGATCCATGTGTCCGAGTGCTTTTCCAAGATTCCGCAACAGCGCAGCGGAATGCGGGCGGAAGAGCGCGAGCGGAACTCCGGGTAAGTAGGTAAGCATCCGCACAAAATGAGGACGGCCCGAAGAATCAACAACCGAGGCCATCCCTTTGTTTTGTACATTCCTGCAAATTCGTTGTGTGAAAGCAAAATCGGTACGCGAAGCCACGTGCTCCATCGCTTTATTTTGCATTTCCAGCGTCTCTTCCAGCTCCAAAGCGCTGGCAATCTTCAAAACAAATTCCTTTCCGCTTCCATCCCGCAAATAAAAATTCTGATCTCGCTCACTTGGCAGCTCTTCAAAATATCCGGACATACGGTAGAGGCTCTGCGCGATCTCCACCGCTTCCGATTCTGAAAATTGCGGTCGCCTTCGTTCAATGAACGCCATAGGGAAAGTGTATCAGTAAACAAAGTAGCGCGGACGTCTCGTCTGCGGATCTGCAGGCGGGACGCCCGCGCTACTTTGTTAATCATGTTATCCTCAGAACATGTGCCTGGCTCATTGGATCGCCCCACAAAAATGTATTGAAGATCTATTGAAATCAATCAGCAGCAAAGCCGCTGATCTGGTACGCAGAGCATTTGAAAACATCGATCCGCAAAAGCAAATCGACTATCACACGCACATTGCAGGTGTGGGTGGTGGAGGTTCAGGAGCATTCGTGAATCCGCGGATGCTCAGCTGGAAACATCCTTTTCACCGCATCAAATTCCGCGTTTACCGCACCGCATGCGGAGTTGTAAACGAAGCAAAAACCGATGAAGAGATGGTCCAGAGACTCGCGGATCTCATTCGCAACAATCCATTTCATGGGAAACATCGCCTTCTCGCATTCGACAAAAACTACAGATTGGATGGCACAGTGAATCTTGAAAAAACGGAATTTTATGTGCCGAATGAATACGTTTTTGCGATTGCGACGAGTCATCCGGATCTTTTCGTTCCGGCAATCTCGGTTCATCCATACCGTGAAGATGCCCTGTCAGAGCTTGAGAAATGGGCTGCCCGCGGCGCGGGCATGATCAAGTGGCTTCCGAATGCAATGGGAATCGATCCATCCAATCCAAAATGCGATGCCAGCTATCAAAAGATGAAAGATCTGGGACTGATCCTGCTCAGCCATGGCGGCGAAGAGAAAGCCGTGGAATCGGAAGAAGATCAGAAACTGGGAAATCCTATGTTGTTGCGAAGAGCATTGGATCATGGAGTCAAAGTGATCGTTGCTCATTGCGCGGGACTTGGCACGAATGAAGATCCGGACAATCCCGGAAGGAAAGTTCCTAATTTTGAGCTCTTTTTGCGGTTGATGGATGAACCACGCTATGAAGGGCTGGTGTTTGGTGACATCTCGGCAATGACACAATTCAACCGGCTCGGGGTGCCGGTCACAACGATTCTGCAGCGAGACGATTTGCACGAGCGGCTGGTCAACGGAAGCGATTATCCCTTGCCCGCAATCAATTTCTTGATTCTTACAAAACCACTCGTCAGGCATGGATACATCTCAGCGGAACAACGCGGTTTGTTAAGAGAGATCTACAAATCAAATCCTCTCGTGTTTGATTTTGTCCTGAAACGAAACCTGGTTGCGCCCGGCACAAACAAGCGCTTTCCCGATTCTGTATTCCAGGCACATCCTGAACTTTAAAGAGTAGAAACTGTAGAGATAGTTATGTTAGTAAACCGTTCAGCGCCAACCGCAACTGTAGTCCCGATTCTGGTTTACGAAGACTTGGGTGAAGCAATCAAATTGCTGTGTGATGCCTTTGGTTTCACCGAGCGTCTCCGCTTTACAACTCCGGATGGGACGATCAGGCATGCCCAGCTTGCGATCGGTGACGGTGATATTATGGTGGGCCGCATGGGCGGCAACTTTCGCCCTCCTCGTCCTGGCGAAGTAAATCAATATGTGCACGTAAGCGTTGAGAATGTTGACCAGCACTTTGAACACACCAAAAAATACGGTGTAAACATTGTGGAAACACCTGCCGACAAACCTTTCGGTGAAAGACAATACACCGTTGAAGATCATGCGGGGCACCGGTGGACATTTTCTCAACACATAGCAGATGTCGCGCCGGAACAATGGGGCGCCACAACATCTCAGGAACAGTAGAGTGGAAGCCGCCTTGCAGGTATTGGGTTCCGGAGGTCCGTTGAATGGCGGTGGGCGCGCATCAACGTCTTACTTGTTGTGGTTGAAGGGACGTCCATCACTCATCGTAGACCTTGGTGAGGGAGCCGCAGTCAACTTTGCGAGAACAGGGGCAAACCTAAATGACGTAGATGCTATCTTGCTCAGTCATGCTCAGTTCCATCAGGGAAGTCTATCGTGGTGACGTCTCCATCGCATCGGATGTGGACATTCTACGGCTGTGACTGTTTACGGATTCGTTCCGCGGCATCTGCCGTCAACACACCAGCAGCAGGAAGTCTTCCAAGCAGTTCGAGCCATCGGGGACCTGCGCGGAACAGAGGTCGCAAAAGATTTATTGCTCTGGATTCTTCTCCGGCTGTGAACATACCAATCGCAGCCCAGAAAATCATTTCCTCATTTTGCGGCTGAAGCGCCATTGCGAGTTCGTACTCCTTCATTCCATCGGCTGTTCGTTTCTCAGCAAGAAGGTCATCCCCTTTATCCATGTGTCTGTACGCGCGATGAAGCTGCAATAGCCGTCGCAACTCCTGCAACGGCTCCGGATGGTCATCCACGCGCAGATCGATTTGCCGGTTCTTCCAGATCAGACCTGTTTTATTTGCGCTTACCACAATGATTGCCGCCGATTGCTTCCCGCGGACGTCTCCACCTTCTTTTTGCGCAGCCTCAAGCGCAGCCAGCATTCGATCCGCCAGATCTCCTTTAGCAGCTTCAAAAGCTTGCGCCATCGCGGCCCAGACGGTCGGTTTCTCCATCATATTCGCCTGCACGGAATAATTCGATCCCGTTTTGTGTCCGGCGTGTTCAATGCATTTTTTTCCTGTATGAGCAGCGACATTTCCGTTGCTATCGATCATTGCGACCTGTCGAACCCCCTCACTTTTATCAGAGGCGATCAGACTCTTGAGCGCATCCGGGGCGCTCTTTCCAGATTTCATCAGCTCCAGGCCAAGCGGACCATAGGAGACTTCAGTAAATGACTGTGTAGCTACGGCGCCAACTCCTGCTTCCGCCCATGGCACGCGAGATCCAACAGCAAACCAGTGTGTCTGCACAGCGACACCTAGTTCGCCTGAATCAGGATCACGCGCAACAATGGAATACGTGTGATCGGGTATTTCGGCCGAAACAAAAGACGGTATGATTATAAGAAGTAATGAGAAAGCGAGTTTCATTTAACCTCCTAGTGCCGTGTAATACAAGGTTCTAAAGCGATTCTCCCCCTTAATAAGGGGAGGAGTCAGTAAACATTCATATGTTACAGGACACTAGTACTTCGATCATAGCAGAGCCGGCTCGAAGCCGGAGACTGTCCGAAAAGTCCGGAGTTGGCGAGTTCTAG
>JAKEFK010000267.1 GCA_022616075.1 bacterium | reverse complement strand
TTACGGCTGGATTGATGGTCTGCGCAAGAGTATTGACGATATCAGCTACAAAATTCGTTTCACTCCGCGAAAATCGACCAGCAATTGGAGCGCAATTAACATCAAACGCGTAGAAGAGCTTACCAAACTTGGTTTAATGCGCCCTGCCGGCCTGAAAGCATTTCAGAAACGCAAGGAAGAAAAGTCAGCAATTTACTCGTACGAACAAAAAAATAGTATTCAGCTGAGTGCTGAATACGAAAAGAGATTTCGTGCGGACAAGAAGGCGTGGGAATTCTTTCAAAAACAGGCTCCCTGGTATCGGCGAACATGCGTTTATTGGATCATGACCGCCAAACAAGAAGAAACGCGTTCAAGGCGCCTTGCAACTTTGATGGAAGACTCGCGCAAGGGACAAATCATAGGTCCAGTCAAAAAGGCAAAGAATTAACCAGGCTCTGAGTCACTCGTTCGGCGGTCAGAAATCCTTCGTCGTTCTTTATCCGGATTGTCCTGAAAATACTTTGCCCAGAATTGCCGCATCCAGCTTTGCAGCTTCGGATTCCTCTCATCCAGAGAATTCCTGCGATCCGCTCCGCTTCTTTGTTCTGTAAGTGGTGGAGTGCCTTCCGTTTTGAAGATCTTCTTTAACCAGACAAACATATCTCACCCCGTCTGTTTATAATAAACCTTGAGGCGCATTTGACCAAACCATTGAAAGAGACGGGAATTCCCTTCCGGTTCCTTGCTGCTCCGGTCACTTTTGCATTCATTTTCATTTTCTTTTTCGCGCTGGATCTCTACCTCACCGCAAAGGAAAAGAAAATACGATCGGAATGGGGCTCGCATCCGGTAAGAGGCCAGGTGACAAACGGAACGGCGGAAAGATTAAGCGGGATGGCGATAAAACTCGGAATCGTTCTGGAAGCTGAAAAAATTTATTTAAAACAACCTGATTTCGAGCTCCAATCGAAGAAGCTTGAAAAGATTTGGAACGAACTGAGTCATCATGTCAGAGCGGAAGCCGTTGCCGCCGGTTCTCCGGATCCTATTCCGGACGAAACAAAAAGATTCTTGAGCGAGTCTCAGAGTGACATCCTTCAAATCAAAAAGCATTTGGTTTACGAAGCATCTCCCGTCTGGCGCGAGGAGAATCCTTCTGAAGCGGATTTTTTTTCGACATTGAAAGGTATCCTGCGACTTCATCATGTGTTTGCTGCCGATGCCCTTTTTCAATTAACTGCAAAAAATGCTTTGGAATCGGAAGAATCATTAACAGCCTGCTGGAAGCTGAACGAGTCGCTGAGAAACAGAAAAGAACCGATTTCTGTTTTCGTGGCTCTCAAATGTTCAACCATTCAGATGGGCCTTGTCAGGAAACTTCCATCGATTTCCGAAATCTGGCACAATCGTTTTCGTACACTCGAGTATCGCAAATCTGTTTCCATTGCTGTAACCGCTGAATCGGCGCGGTTTTTTGAGTCGTTGAACGAAAAGTCCGTTCGCCGGGACCTTTTGATGGATGAGCTATCTCCACTACCGGAATGGGGCAAAGCACCGGCAGCGATGCTACTCGACCCTTACTTACGCATCTGCCGTTTGAACTACATCACTTCAGAGAGGGAATTGGTCTTGGCCTTACAGAGCTCAAAAAATCCTGCCGAAGCTCCGAAACGCGAGAATCCCCTGCTCTCCGATTTTCTGCACGAATACGAATCGATGAACAGTACCCTACTGGAGTTTGAAAAGAAACAAAAGAAGTTTCTCGGGTTGTAAAACGTATACAATAGATAGAGGCAACGGAGGTAACTATGGTTAGAGGTGTTGGCAGTGGTGGCCCCGCGCCGGTGCCGCAAGATTCGACGCCGGTCGGCAAAACTGAATCCACAAAAACTGAATCCGCCCAGAATCAACAGGTGGAATCGAAAGAAACCAAAAGTGGCGCAGCTTCGAATGCAGCTTCACGAATCGCTGAAACTGCGATGACAGGCAGCCTGCTGGCTGCGCAACTGCAGACTCAATTGACGCCGGAGAAACCCACGACCATAGCGGGGAGTGCTGTTGTGAAGAAACCGGATCTTGCGGAAGGTCCGGGGGTCCGTCCGGAGGTAAAGGAGACGCAAAAGCAGTTGAACGAATGGCGAGCTCGAAACGGTCTGGAGCCCTTGAAGGAAGACGGTATCTTTGGACCAAAAACGAAAGCGGCAGTTCAGCAGTTCCAGGAAGCAAACGGTCTAAAAAAGGATGGCATCGTGGGTGGCAATACGCGGGACCGGCTTGCGCTGGAGAATAATGAAAATTTTCAGAAACTAAATCCACAGACACAGGATCAGGTTCGAACTCTGATGAACGGTTCTCAGAAGGATCCGGTTTCGCGGCAAGCTCTTTTAACAATTGCCACGGATGAAAACTTCGGAAAGCTTTCCCGCGCGGATCAGGATACAGCGCTGCAGGATATCAAAGGAACTGCCAGTAATACAGCGGAAAAAACAATGCAAGGGTTGAACAACGATCAGTTGCTCAAACTCGCGGAATCGCCCGGTGGGAAAGAACAACTTGCTGCTTTGAAGATGGCTCTTGAGCAGGGTCCGGTAACGCCCGCAAAGCAAAAAGAACTGGATCGAATCAACTCGGCAACTTTTACGCCCGCAGGCGGTTTGAAACTGCAGGGATCAGCCGCGGATCAAGCCACGTATTTGCATATGACGCGCCGGGAAATGCTCACTTCACCAGCCTTTGCGAAAACGATGAACGAGATCAACGCGGATAAAGCGCATCCGGTGACTGTAAACGTTGGGCGCGACATGCCTGGAGTCCGGTTGGACGTCGACCGTGGCGGCGGTAAGCAGGACGTTGACCTCGCGGATCTTGAAAAACTTCCGGTCTCTCCTACTGCTCAGAACCCGCACGCCATCACGCAAGGAGAAGTGTTGATTCACGCGATGCGTGAGGCTCGTCAAAGAGCGTTGGGAGAAAAATTGCACGGGCCGGCTCATGAAGCAGCAATCAAAGCTGAGAATGAATACAGGAAAGACATCGGGCAAACGAGCTTTAGAAAAACAACGCCCGGAGAAGATGAAACGTTCGTTGATAACGAACTCGGTGATATCAGCATTGTCATCCACTTTGATGGAGCCCCGGATGAGGAGCTCAAATTCGACAAACAACAGAAGATTCAGCGTTGATAGTCTGGTTTTTCTTAGTAGTTTTTGGAGGACTTATGGAAAGTCAGAAAGTACCGGTCGAAGAAACAAATCTTCCTCTTGCGCGAACAGAAGAGGAATATCTGAAGGACATGACGGAAACAAGCGATCTCGTTTTCATCGGGGTCGTGGTTGGTTTAGGAAAACCTCCGCTGTTCTGGAGCGGCCATTCCAATGCCTATCAAGCGGCCCGCTACAAAATCGAAAAAATTCTGAAGGGAAAATACGATGCTCCAGAAATATCTGTGGACCATGTCCTCGTTTATGAAAGCAGCACCGCTCAACCAGGGGAAACGCCGCATCTATCCCGCGCGTTGTTTGCCACGAATTCTCAATTGATCGTTTCCGCGAACAATACTAGCAAGGGATGGAAATCTTTGAATGAAGAGTACGGCGCTCTGCCGGCAAACGAAGAATGGCTCCAGAAAATTAAAGCTGCCATGTAAGGGGACGTGGTGGGGCGACTCGCTCGCAACCTCTTAGAATCGTTGAGGTTTACGACATGATTTCAAAACAAGATCTGCTGAAACTGGCGAAGAAAGAATTTTCAACAACGTTGAAAGTACTAAAAGCTTTTCCTCCGGAAATGAAAGAATTCCGGCCGCATGAGCGGTCGAGTAATGCGATCCAGTTGACATCCACATTTGTTTTTGAAATGTACTTGTTCAGCCTGTATATCTTTGGAGAGACCATCGATCCATCAAGATTCCAAACATACAAACCTGATAGCATCCAGAGTCTGATAAACGATTTTGAAAGAGAAAGCCAACAGACGCTCGCCCGGCTTGAACAAATGCCGGAAACCGTGCTGAGCAAAACCGTAGAATTTGCGGGACATACCTTTAACGCTGATGAATTCGCGCTGATGATGATTTGCGATCAGATTCATCACCGTGGCCAGCTTACGATATATGTGCGAATGGCCGGCGGGAAAGTCCCCTCCGTCTATGGTCCGTCAGCCGACGATCCTTCAACTAATTTCTAAGTTTATTGGATTGCCTTTTCCAGCCGGGATCCATGCACCCTGGAAGTTTCACAATTTGGTTATCCAGTTCCGGACAACAGGGGACATTTTCCCTGCAATTACTTGCCAATAGCTGGTGATTTTCGTAATTTCATGAGATGTTAAAGTACGAGTTGCAAGCCAAAGGGCAGGACGAGGCAGGAGAGTGAATGCAATACGACTTTCTAATCTTTGGGGGCACCGGGCTGCAAGGAAGAATATGCGCCCGGGATCTGCTGGAATCCGGCTACTCGGTATTACTTGCGGGCAGGGACCCGGGCGGAATAAGCGATCTTTTAGAAAACAAGAAAGCCGGGTTTGAGTCCATCAATCTTACTGAAGAAGCAGCGATCCCGGCAGTGATTCGCAAATCGGAAGCGGATGTTGTGGTGAATTGTGCCGAACTTGTATTCAACATTCCTATCATGAAAGCTTGTCTGAAGACCGAAAGGTCGTGTACCGATCTCGGTGGATTGCAGGATATAACGCGGGAACAGTTCAAACTGGATTCGGCGTTTCGCAAAAAGGGCCTCTTAACAATTACGGGATGCGGTTCGACTCCAGGGATAGTAAACGTGATGGCTGCCCACGGCTTAAAACAGCTTGGCTCTGTAGAAGCGATAAAGCTGGGTTTTGCGTGGGATTCGAACATCAAGACATTCGTTGTCCCTTACTCAATGCAAAGTATTTTTTATGAATTCACACAACCGCCTGTGATTTTTCGCGATGGAAGGTTTGTGAAAGGAAATCGCATAGAATGTCTTGGCACATTCGACTTTAAAGAAGTGGGAAGGCAGACTGTTTATTGCATCGTGCACTCCGAGGTCTACACATTCTCGCGATATTTCAAACACAAAGGAATTGGGAATGTCCACTATATGGCCGGTTTTCCCGAGCATTCCTTGAAAGCGATTCAGGCTCTTATTGACCTTGGCTTCCATTCACCAAACAAAATTGTGATCGACCAATGCACGATGAGTCCGCTTGATTTCACCATAAGAGCGCTCAAACAATTGCCCATCCCCCGCGGCTACCGTGAAGTAGAAAACCTGTGGGTAAAGGTGGATGGAACAAAACGAGGAAAAGGAGTGATTACGGAGATGAATTGCATTGTCAAGACAGTGAAAGGTTGGGAGAGCGCGGGAACTAACGTTGGTACCGGTCGGACGATCTCCATCATGTCACAGATGCTGAAACGCGGTTTGATTCCACAGACTGGAGTTTATGCGCCCGAAGCAGTCATTCCTCCCGATTTATTTTTCAAGGAATTGGCCATGCGAAAAATGTATGTGTATCAGGATGGAGAAAGAATCAACTAAGTTAGCGGCAATCCATCATTCGGATTCAGTTTAGAGTGACGTATCGCTCAATTCTCGCCACCTCTTTTGCGTTTACATATTTTCCGATCTCGCGGCGAAACTGTTCTATGTTTTTGTAAGGACGATACTCCTTGAACTCGTGCAACATCTTGGGTCCAAGGCCGGGAATGCTGAGAATTTCTTCATCACTGGCTGTATTTAAATGAATGGGAACGAAGACGTATTGTTCCAGGCGTTGTAATTCTTTCTGGTCAACGTATTTACCGATTTCCCGCCTGAACTGCGCAAGAGACTTGTATGGACGGTACTCAAGGAACTCGTGCAGCATTTTCTTCCCCACACCAGGTATCATCAAGATTTCTTCTTCCAGCGCGGTATTGAGGTTCACGTGAACAAACACTTTCCCATACAAGTCCGTCAGTTGTTTTTGATTGAGCGACTTGCTGAGAAACGCATTAAGTTCCTTCATGCTCGGGAAAGGACGGCGCTCCAGAAGTCCCTTCACAATCTCCGGATTCATGTGCGGCAGCGCGAGTAATGCTTTCTCATCCGAAACATTCACATCAAGCAATCCCCGTTGGGCCCCTACTTGAGCTGGAACTTTTTCCGCAAAGTTGATGACGAGTGCGAGCGACGTAATAACTGTAAACAATACTTTTTTAAACGTATCCATATCTATAACTCCTTCGTTGTAGTCTTATTGTTTTCGGTGCTGGGCAACGTTGGGTGCCGGTATGTGCAGGCCAAACCGAGCAAACCCAATTGGATCATGATACCGGGAGCAAGAACTGGCGGCACTGTTGCTCCTCTGATCGTTTCCAGAATCAGTTGCTTTCCCTTCAGCGCAGGATTCATTTCCAACTTAAATTCCATTCTGGCGTTGTAGTGAATCCCAATTCCTATAATTCCACTTGTGATGAAAAGAATCATGATTCCCTGAAAAATCCGGATGCTCACTGAAGCAACGGCATGAGCGAAAAGCATCACGAAACTAGTCAGAAGCAGCAAGAGCGGCACCCATTGCCAGACCTCTTCTATGTGTCCGATCAACAACAATTCTGTTCCGGTCCCGGCTGCCCCCAGGAGAAATATTGTCATCAGAACGCGCCGAACAACCGCAATTGTAGCAATACAGTCCTGCTTTTTCTCTCGGGTCCGGTTCAGTTGCACAGGTCAGGTTTCGCAATCACTTTTTAAAAAGTGCAGTTTATAAGAATTGGCTTTTCCAAACAACGTTTCAATCCTAATTTTAGTATTTCTGGTATCTGCCCGGTACACCAATCCAAAACTTGTTTCATTCCGTATATAGAGTAGTCATCAATGGTGCGGTGGCGTTCTTCAGCGAATAACGTGTTTTGCCTGCCGATGGGTGAACAAAAGTCTCGCTTGGAGGTATATAATGATTCCTTTTTTCGTTCGTTACCGTACCGCCCCCTCACTTCTCCTTTTAGTTACGGTTCTTCTGCCTGGATACGGCGCGGCCGCGTATGCTGGCCAGTCTCTTTACGCTGTTACTGCTGATAACAGATTGTTGCAGTTTGACAGTTCCAATCCCTGCGCGATTCTATCGGACCAGCTCATTACGGGTTTGCAGGTTGACGAAGCGATCGTAGGGATCGACTTTCGTCCGGCAAACGGACAACTTTATGGGCTGGGAAGCAGAAACCGGCTCTACACCATTAGCACTTCTACCGCTGTTGCCACTGTAGGCGCCGATCCCTTTGTGATTCCGATTCAGGGAAAAGCCGCTGGTTTTGACTTCAATCCCACAGTCGATCGGGTCCGAATCATCACAAACACTGGACAAAACCTGCGGGTAAATCCTGTTACGGGAGCGATTGTTGGATTTGATACGAATCTTGCTTACGCCGTAAACGATGCAAATGAAGGTGTGCAGCCACAGGCTGTCGGCGCTGCGTATACAAACCCCGACAACGACCCGCTCACGGGAACTACTCTCTATGACATAGACTCCCGCCTGGAAATTCTCACCACACAGAATCCTCCAAATTCGGGCACTTTGAACACGACCGGATTACTCGGAGCGACCACAAGTGTTTTAGAGGGATTTGACATTGCCCCTTCAGGAATTGCATATGCTGCGCTCAAAGTGAACAAAAATTTTTCTTCACGAGAGTGTGGCGGGTCACAACTTGTTACCGTGAACCTGATCAATGGTACCGCGACCAGTCTAG
>JAKEFK010000266.1 GCA_022616075.1 bacterium | reverse complement strand
GTGCCTGCCCGTGCGGGCGACCACAAGGGTCGCCCCTACTTCTCCAGTTTCGAAATTTCTGACAGCAATGTTCTTGCGCCATGGTGTTGGGGCGCGAGTTTGACAGCTTTTTGGCATTGCGCCAGTGCCCTTTTCGAAAGTCCATTCGTGTAATAGAAACGCGCAAGGTCCACATGATAGTCAGGGTTCCACGGATCCATCTCTAAGGCTTTATAAAAACATTGCTCCGCATCCTTTCCAAATTTCGGATGCTGCGCGTATGCTCTGGCCATCAAGTTGTAGTATTTCGGTTCTGTAGGATTATTTTTGATTGCCTGTTTGCACAGTTGAGCTACGTTCCAGTGATCTCCCAGATCGTACTTCCCTTCCGCGAGTTTGTAGAACTGTTCTGCAACTCTTACGTGATGTTCCATCTCAACGATTTTGTCTGATTTCAAGACTTCCAATCGTACCTGGTGTTTGGAGCGATCCATTTCATCACGTCCCTGTTTATCTTCTTCTTCGGGTTGAATAATCCTTCGAGCTGCGCTGAGCCGCTCCAGCAGTTCACTATCCGATTTTCCTGTTGGCATTTGCTTAATCCGGTTCAAGCTTGTGGGCTCAGGCATGGGCGGAGTTGGGGGAATGGCAGGAGGGGGTGGCGGTTGCGGAGCCGGAGTCTCGAGCCTTCGGGGAGGTCGTTTTTCGAGAGTTGGCTTAAACTGAATGGCTCCCATTTTTGCGAGCGCAAAAACAAAACGAGAAACAATTTCCGCGGGCAAACCGGTAAGTAACTGAAGAGTTTCAAGCGTCGCATCTTCCCCTTCAAAGCGAGATGCGATGAAGCTTTCTTCCGGTTTCAAATTCAAAGTGGAAAGAATGGACTCAAAATCTGCAGTTCGGCTGAGAAAATAATTTTGCGGCAGCTGATTCTTGACCGCTTCAAAATCGACAAGGGTCCGCGCGGCTTCCAGCATTATTTCCGTGATCCGGATGGAGGCAAAAGCATCCTGTTGAATGGAGCCGGTCGCGAATTCGCCTTCAAAAACGGGCCAGAAAAAAACTTGCATCAGCGCTACCTTCATCAGATCCCTGTAAGCCGTTTTGAAATCTGCGAGTGTAAAACTGCGATTCAGAAGAAAGCGGTTTAAGCTGCTTTCCATGTCTTCGGATTTCGGTGGCGAGTCCTCTTTTTTCAGCAGTCCTTTTTGAATCATGGAATTCCATATGTTTTCATCCGGCTGGCTCGATTCGAACAGAATGATCTCCCGGTGCCTTACAAGAAATCGTTTCTGCAGAGCGGCCCATCGCACAGTCAAAACGCCGGCCAGCGTTTCTGAATAAAGCGCCGTGATCAGGTCGAACAGACTCTGGCTCTTCAAAACCGGGACCGCGCTGATATTGATGGCACGCGGGAGTTTCCAATGCGATTGACTCAACAGGTCATTTCTGAGTTTATCGAGGTCTTGAATCAGTTTTGCATAATCCGGATACCGGTCATCCGGATTCTTTCCGGTCATCTTCGCGATGATGTCGTACGCCTGCCGCGGCACCAGGGGATCGAGACTTTCATAATTTGGAAATATTTGGGACGCGTGTTTGATCACCATCTCTATTGCTGATGCTGCGGTGAAGGGAAGTTTTCCATACAGCATGAAAAAGAAAGTGATTCCCAGTGAATAAATATCGGCGCGATGATCCACGGATGCGTTCTGCGCCTGTTCCGGAGCCATGAAGCTCGGAGTCCCAAGCAACTCTTGAACCTGCGTGATACGCACATTCATTTTTTCGGAAAAAGCCAGACCAAAATCCACAATTTTTACTTGCTGATTTTCATCAAACAGTATGTTGCTCGGCTTGATATCGCGGTGCACAACACCTTTTTTGGAAGCCGCTTCCAGTGCCCGCGCACTTTGCAAAATGATATCGAGCGCGGGAACAATATCGATTCTTTGCTTCTTTTTAATCAGATCCGCGACAGAGCCATTGGAACACCATTGAATGGCAAAATAGTGTTCCCCTTCTTCCTCGCCGAAACTGTAAATGAAAGCGATCCCGGGATGATTGATGGCGGCAAGCACTTTTGCTTCGCGGCGGAAGCGTTCCACAAATGCAGGGGAGTTCGATAGCTTTCTTGACAGGATTTTGATCGCAACAAAACGCTCCAGTGGCTCATCATAGGCCTTGAAAACATGCCCCATCGCTCCGCTTCCAATGAGCGTCTCAATCCTGTATACGCCGTACTTCGGCCGAATCTTTACAGCGGTGTCGCTGGAAGAGGGAGCTCCAATAAAATCCACAGTGGGAAAACTTCTTTCCTTTTCAGAAAGAACCGTTTTGGGAATCTCAAGCTGCGGAGTTGCAACAGCGATTCCCCTCCAGGATTCGATTAGACGTTGAAAACTTTTGACTCGAGCCACAAGCTCCCTCAACTCGATGGGCTTAACGAGATATTCGTTGGCGCCCATCGCGAAACAGGCAAGCTTCCGTTCCAAATCAGCGCTACCGCTGAGTATGATCACTGCGATATCGCGAAGAAAGGGGTCTTCCTTAATCACCCTGCAAATTTCATCTCCATTCATTCCAGGAAGACCGAGATCAAGGAGCACTAGGGACGGTTTTGCGCGCAGGACTTGCTCAATCGCTTCGGCGGCAGACGACGCCGTTTGAATGTCGAAACCTTCTTCTTTCAGCGTCTTTTCGAGAAGGTGCCGGTATTCCTGATTATCCTCAACAATGAGGACACTTGCGGAATTCAAACGTGAAACTCTCCTGATGGGTGATAATTTGCGCTCTCAATCATAACACGGTCACCCCTCCGTTACATTGACAAGGAGAGACCCCTTATCTATAATCTGTGTTTCATTTTTGATGTTGAGGACAGTAGTGTCATGAAACGCACGTACCAGCCGAACAACCGGAAGCGGAAGCGAACTCATGGTTTCCTTGTCAGGATGCGTTCTCGATCCGGAAGAAGAGTTCTAAGCAGACGACGGGCCAAAGGAAGGCATAGACTGGCCGTTTGATGCCCGAAAAGCGGGACGAATCTTTCTCGAAAGAACATCGACTTAGAAAATCCACTGAATTCAGACGCGTCTTCTCCAGGGGAAAACGAACAGGTACCCGTTATTTCGTGGTCTATTCGCTACCGAATCGCCTCCCCCTTCCCCGTCTTGGAATTCAAGTGAAAGCGAAAATCGGATCTGCTGCCAAACGGAATTATATTAAGCGTATGGTCCGGGAAACTTTCCGAAAGATGAAAACCGACTTTCGCCAGCCGGTGGACTTGATCTTTATTGCTGAGAAAGAGATTCTCAATCTAAGATGTTCAGAATTCGAAGAAGAATTTCGAAAGGTTGTTTCGCGGCATTTGCGATGAATCAAAGCGCGGGAAGTATCGTTGTGCTGTCACTTCTGCGGTTTTATCAAAGATTTCTTTCCCCGTTGTTGATACCGGCGTGCCGGTTTACACCGACCTGTTCGCAATACGCTCACGATGCCGTTTCAAAGTATGGGGCGTTCAAAGGAATATATCTTGGCATCAAACGAATTCTCCGATGCAATCCTTTCTGTAAAGGAGGGTTCGATCCGGTACGGTAAATTATGGATAAAAAATTAATCTTTTTTCTAGTTGGTTTTTCCTTATTTTATTTTCTCTATTATCAATTTGTTCTCCAGCCAATGGAGAAAAAACTGCCTCGCAAAACGGTTACGGCGCCGGCTCCTTCGACTCCTTCAAAGACCACGACGACACCAGCGCCCGCACCTACTCCAACTGCTCCCGCGCCTTCTGTAGCGCCGGCGACTCCCACAACGGCGGAACCGGCAAAGGTGGTGGTTGTGGATACGCCGCTTTACCGGGCCGAATTCACAAATCAAGGTGCCCTCCTTACTTCCTTTCGCTTGAAGAACTATCTGGATGATCATCGCCAGTCTCTGGAAATGGTCCCGCAATCGGCTGACGGAACGGAACATCCTTTAAAGCTGGAATTGAATGACAAAGAACTTTCGAAATTGGCGAATACTTCAGTCTATTCTGTTTCGAATGATTCCATTTCTCTTTCAGGAAGGGACAAGCAAAGGATGGAATTCACCTTTTCGGATGGCCGAAATAGCTTTTTGAAATCCTTCGAATTCCGCGCCGATAGCTATTTGATTGACTTTTCTGTTGCTGCCCAGCAGGAAAATCAATTTTTGCCGGTAAAGGTGGGTTGGGCACCTGGAATCGAGACGGTCCGCAGCTATTCCAAACCCTCGTTCCTGAATCCCTCACGGGGACTTGTAAATACGGGTGAAAAAGTGGAGCACCTCGATCCGAAGGATGGGTATCAAAGAATCGGTTCCACAGTAAGATGGGCCGGCGTCGAAAATAACTACTTTCTCGCCATCTTCATTCCGTCCAATGCTGGCTCGCAACCTGCCGACACCTACATGGCAAAAGTATCCGCTGACAAAAAACCGCAAAATGTGAACGTGGTGCTTGCGGGAGTTCGTGCCGAGCCGCTGAAAATGACCCTTTTCGTCGGGCCCAAGGATTATGTCATTCTCGATCAACTGGGCATGGATCTCAAGAATGCTGTGGATTTCGGATTCTTTGGTCCCATCACCAAAGCGCTCTTCTTCGGCATGCGTGAATGTTACAAATTCACCAGTAACTATGGCTGGGCCATCGTCCTCATTACGATTGTCATAAAGATTATCTTCACGCCCTTCACTCAAATGAGTTTTGCTTCGATGAAAAAGATGCAGCAGATGCAGCCGGAAATGAAGAAGATTCAGGAAAAATACGCCAAGATGAAAAGCGATGATCCGCGCAAACAGAGCATGAACGTGGAGGTCATGGCGCTTCACAAGCGCTATGGTGTAAATCCTCTAGGTGGTTGCCTGCCGATGTTATTGCAGATGCCTGTTCTGTTTGCCTTCTACAAATTACTATCTAATGCAATAGAACTTCGCGGGGCTCCCTTTGCATTATGGCTCCAGGACCTTTCCCGGCCGGATCCGTTCTGGGTCACCCCGATCCTGATGGGCGCAACGATGCTTCTCCAACAGAAAATGACTCCTGCGACCGATCCAATGCAGAAGAACATGATGTACATCATGCCGGTCATGTTCACATATATTTCGTTAAACCTTCCGAGCGGTCTTGTTCTATACTGGCTGTTGAGCAACGTGCTGGCGATTTCGCATCAGTATTATTTTCAACAACAGCAGCAAAAAGCGATTCCCGCCGTTGTGAAAGCGACCTGATTTGCGAGGCCCCGCGTTATGGTGTTTGAAACGGAAGATACCATCGCAGCCATCGCCACACCGTATGGACGTTCAGCGCTGGGAACCATCAGAATCAGCGGCTCCGACTCTTTTCCAATTACTTCTAAGGTATTCGTAGCCAGGAATGATTCCGCAATAACGCCGTATCGTCCTACGCTAGGAAGGATCCTTACTCAAAGCCGTGAAATCGATGAGGCTTTGCTGATCTATTTTCAAAAACCGCACTCCTACACAAAGGAAGACCTGATTGAGATCACCTGCCATGGCAACCCTTTGATCCTGGATCAAGTGCTCGGTTCTTTGGTAAGCGCCGGCGCGCGACATGCCAAACCCGGGGAGTTTACGTATCGAGCATTCTTAAACGGAAGGATTGATCTGGTTCAAGCGGGCGCTGTCAATGATTTGATCACAGCTGATTCTGTGTACCAGGCGGAGCTTGCCTTAAATCAACTGGAAGGAAAACTCAGTCGACGATTTCAAGAGTTGAGGAGCGGCTTCATTGAGCTGATTTCACTGCTGGAAGGAAATATCGATTTCAGCGAGGAGCAACATTATAATTTTATTGACAAAACGGAAACAAACCGCCGCTTGAATGAATTGATCGCGCAGGTTGAAGGACTCCTCGGCACATTTGAGCGTGGCAGACTGATCCGGGAAGGGTTTCATGTTGCTCTTGTGGGGAAACCAAATGTCGGTAAGTCCAGTTTATTCAATGCTTTACTTGAGGAGAGCCGTGCAATTGTAACGGCGATTCCTGGAACAACGCGAGATTACTTGCGAGAGCGAATGACCCTCGGGAATTTTCTTGTTCAGTTGCTCGATACGGCTGGTGTTCGTGAGAGTGGTGAAGAAATTGAGCAAGAAGGAATCAGGCGTACTCGGCAAGTTATTGCAAAAGCTGATCTTATCCTGTTTGTCCTGGACGGAAGCGGTGTGCCGGACGACCAGGACACGGCTCTATGGCAGGAAACAGAGGGAAAGGACCGGTTTATTGTTTGGAATAAATCTGATCTGTCAGGTTTTCGAGAATCAGATTGGGCTGGTGAAGCCTCGATGCGGGTTTCTGCGATGACGGGAAATGGGATTCAGGAGCTGAGATCGCGGATTCAAAAACATATGGAGGAGCGTGTTCGTTTCAACGGCGAGGATTTCCTTATTTCAAACGTCCGGCACCGCGAGATCCTGGAATCGGCTCTGCTGTCACTTCGAAGAGCCGGTGAATCTGTCAAGAAAGGAATGAGCGAGGAGTTTGCAATGGTTGATTTGCACCAGGCGCTTGGCAAAGTCGGCGAAATTACAGGCGATGTTACGATTGAAGATGTATACCAGCATATTTTCAGCAATTTTTGCATAGGCAAATGAGAAATTTTGATGTGATTGTGATCGGCGGCGGCCACGCGGGCTGCGAGGCTGCATCGACTTGCGCCCGTGGCGGCGTCCGGACGGCGTTGATTACCATGTCTCTGGATGCGATCGGTCAAATGTCTTGCAATCCTGCAATTGGAGGAGTCGCGAAAGGTCAGCTGGTACGGGAAATCGATTCTCTGGGCGGTATCATGGGCAAGTTAGCGGATCGCACCGGGATCCAGTTCCGACTACTGAATCGCAGTAAGGGAACAGCCGTCTGGTCTCCAAGATGTCAGTCTGATAAGAAAGAATACAGACACGTGATGCGTTCCCTGCTCGAATCGACCCCGAATCTGGAACTGATAGAAGGAATCGCATCTGAACTGGCCGTGGAGAAGAATGCGATCTCGGGTTTGCGATTGCTCGGTGGAGAGGAGTTATCCTGCCAGGCCGTAATTATCACCACCGGCACTTTTCTAAACGGGCTGATCCACATTGGCGAGCGGAAGATTCAGGCGGGACGCATTCAGGAACCAGCGGCCACTCACCTTTCCGAATCGTTGCGAAATTTTGGCTTCGAGATGGGTCGGCTGAAGACTGGCACTCCTCCTCGAATTCATAAGAACAGCATAGATTTTGACCAATTGCAGGAACAATGGGGAGATGAAGAACCATTCTTCTTTTCGCCGGAAACCGAGAACTGTTTTCTGCCTCAAATAGCCTGTCACATCACTTATACAAATGAGGCGGTCCATGATTTGATTCGTGCGAATCTGGACCGATCTCCGATGTACAGCGGCCAGATTCACGGGATCGGTCCCCGTTATTGCCCTTCGGTGGAAGACAAAGTGGTAAAGTTTCCGGACAAGGACCGGCATCAGCTATTCATCGAGCCTGAGGGATTGGAGACGGATGAATACTACATCAACGGACTTTCCACTTCGTTGCCGGAGGAGATTCAGCGATTGATCTTGAGGGAGGTGCCTGGACTGGAAAAAGCAGAAATGCTCAAGCCGGGCTACGCGGTCGAGTACGATTACATTCAACCGACCGAACTTTATCCGACCTTAGAAACGAAGAAGATTCCTGGTTTGTTTTTGGCAGGCCAGATTAATGGGACGTCCGGCTATGAAGAGGCAGCAGCTCAAGGCATGATGGCCGGGATCAACGCGCTGCAAAAGGTCCGGAAAGAGGAGCCATTCGTCTTAAACCGCTGGGAAGCGTACATCGGTATCTTGATCGACGATCTTGTTACCAAAGGTACAGCAGAGCCTTACCGAATGTTCACATCCCGCGCCGAATATCGCTTGATGCTGAGGCTGGACAATGTGGAGGAGCGATTGACTCCCTATGGCAGAAGGCTCGGTATCGTCGACGATCAACGTTTCGAACGGTTTGAATCAGAGCAGGAATCATTGAATAAGAGCCTGGAGCATTTGCGAAACACGAAAATCGTTTATCAACAGCAAGGCCAGACCGCCGAGCAACTACTTCGACGTCCCGAAGTGCGTCTCGAACTGGTCGAACAGCTATCGGGTCAGACGCTCCATGAGCTGAATAAGATGCAGCGTTTTGCCATCGAGAGCCGGATCAAGTATGAAGGCTACATCCAGAGACAGATTTTGGAAGCGGAAAAGATGAAGAAGTGGGAGAAGAAGGGGATTCCTGCAGATATGAGTTTCCGCTCCATTCCGGGTTTAACTCGTGAGATCGTTGAGAAACTGGAGAGGATTCGACCACAGACTTTCGGGCAAGCGCAGCGGATTTCCGGTATGACTCCCGCCGCTCTTTCCCTCCTCCGAATTTATCTCGAAAAACGTTACAGAACTACCCATGGCTCTGTTGAAGCAGTGGAGCTCTGAGGGGCTCCTACCCCAGATCGTTTTCCAAAGACTCAACCTATTTCTGGATCTTCTCGTCGAGTGGAATCAACGGATCAATTTAACAGGTCTTCGTTCGCGAGACCAAATGGAAGGTCTGCTGATCGGCGAATCGATTCTGGCCGCTCGAGCTTTTCCAATGTCCGGCAAGAGGGTATTGGATTTTGGTTCAGGCGCCGGCATTCCGGGTCTGGTTTGGGCCACCTACGATCCCTCCATTCACTTGACTTCCGTCGAGATTCGCGAGAAAAAAGTCGCATTTCAGAAGGAAGTGGTAAGAAAGCTGCAAGTAAAGGCCGAGATAATTCGGGGGAAATTTCCGGAATCCGTGAGTGATCGGCAGTTTGACGTGATTGCAACCCGCGCCATCCGATTCTCGAACCAGCTTTGGACGCAAGCGTCGTTGCTTCTTTCTCCTGGAGGCAGCTTGATGCACTTCGCAAATCCGGATGTCGAAGAGAAAGGTTGGCGTTCCCTGCCGGTTTCGGATCGGACATCCTTATTGATTCGTACGTAGCGTCGAATTCATACGCTACAATCAGCGACCAAAGTGGCTACTACAAACAAATGTTCCACGTGAAAACATTCGTCTCATGATATTCTTCTTAGAACATGGGAAAGGTAATCGCCGTAGTCAACCAGAAAGGGGGCGTAGGGAAGACCACCACCGTCGTGAATCTGTCTGCTTCGCTGGCGGCGGCCGAGCGGGAAACGCTCGTTGTGGATCTCGATCCCCAGGGTAACACCACCAGTGGATTTGGTGTCTCCAAAACACATCAGGACAACATCTACCACGGCCTCCTGTTTTCCCGTCCTCTCGTCGAGCTCTATATCACGACGCAGCTGGAACACCTGAAACTGGTGCCTTCGCACCGAGACTTGACCGGGGCAGAAGTTGAGTTGCAAACCATACCTGAAAGGGAGCAGCGCCTGAAACTACTCCTCGAACCGATACGGGCTCATTTTGATTACACTCTGATCGATTGTCCTCCTTCGCTCGGTATTTTGACTCTCAATGCACTCTGCGCCGCTGATTCGGTGCTCGTCCCCATTCAGTGCGAGTACTTCGCTCTGGAGGGACTCGCCGACTTGCTGGAAACGCTCCGGCGTGTTCAGCATCAGTTGAACCCGCAACTCGCTATGGAAGGGATCCTGCTTACCATGTACGATGAACGAACAAATCTTTCCCGGCAGGTGAGAGAGGACCTCTCCAAACATTTCGGCGATTCGTTGTTAAAAACCATGATTCCGCGCAACATCCGGTTGGGGGAAGCTCCCTCGTTTGGAAAACCAGTGTTGCTCTATGATATAAAATCCAAAGGGGCAGAAGCTTATTTGCATCTTGCCCGGGAGATTATCGCCCATGGCAACCAAAAGAAAAGCGCTCGGTAAAGGGCTCGGCGCCTTGCTCCCGTCGGTTCCAGCAGGGGCTGCCGAGAAGACGTACATGGAGCTGCCCATCGATGAAATCATGCCAAACAAGTATCAGCCGAGGACGAACTTCAATGATGAGTCCTTGAACGAGCTGGCTCAGTCGATCAAGAGTGACGGCGTGATCCAGCCTGTGATTGTACGGCGGTCCGGAACCGGATATGAGCTGATTACGGGGGAGCGTCGTTGGCGAGCTGCAAAAAAGGCCGGGCTGAGGACAATTCCCGCGGTGGTGCGGGACGTCTCTGAGTTTCGAACTCTGGAATGGGCGCTCATCGAGAACATTCAGCGTCAGGACCTGAATCCCCTTGAAGAGGCGACTGCTTATGCCAGCCTGATTGACGATTTTCACCTGACGCAGGAAGAACTGGCGCAGCGCGTGGGAAAAGACCGGTCTTCCATCGCTAACTATCTGCGTTTACTTAAGTTACCGGCAGAAATAAAAGAAAAAATTGAACGCAATGAACTAACCATGGGACACGCCCGGGCTTTAATCAGCCTGGAGAAAGCGAAGGACCAGCTTGAACTGGCAAACAGAATCATTTCTGAACAGCTGAACGTGCGACAGGTTGAGAGCCTAATCCGGTCGGGAAAAGGTTCCAGGAAGAAGAGGAAAGGTGGTTCCGGAACTGCAGCACAGGACCCGAATGTCCGGGCTGCCCAGCAAAAGCTGCAGGAATATCTGGGTACGAAGGTCCTTATCGGTCCTTCTAAAATTGAAATCCACTACGAAAATCCCGACGATCTGATCCGGATCTACGAGAAACTAATAGGTTAGTTCTAATGAAGTAGTTGCAGAGCATTTGCCACAGCAAATGTTGTTTTGTTGCCTGAAACGGCACACAGTGATTGAATCCGGACGGACCGTATGGGCAAATGCTCTGCCATTACACACCTTGACTTCGACCCTCCCTCCTCTATAATGTTTTACTTTTAAGAGAGAATCCACTATCATAGCCAATGAGTATTCGTCTTTTTTGATGGCATCCAAGGAGTAAATTGTGAAAGTACTGTTGATCAATCCCCCTGCAACCATGACGTTGTCCGGGAATCTGCCTACAGTTGTTGATGAAGAACGTGGTCATAATCCCCCGCTGGGTATTCTTTATTTAGCCGCTTTTCTCCGGAGAGAAAAAGTCTGTGACGTCGAAGTCATTGATGCTCAGGTCGAAGAGCTGGATTATCCCGGCTTGAAAGAAAGAATCCGCAATGTAAACGCGGATATGGTTGGCATCAGTGCGATGACATTTACTCTCCTGGATTGCATCAAAGTGGCGCGCATCGTAAAAGAGCTCCATCCAAACATTCCCATTGCATGGGGCGGTTCTCATATTCATATCTATGCTGACGAAACCATTCGCCTTCCGGAAGCAGATTTTTGCTTTACCGGTGAAGGGGAGCACGCTTTTGTAGAATTGATCAAAGTCTTGCACAAACCTGACGAATGGGACAAGATCCAGGGCCTCGTTTTCAGGCGCAATGGAAAAATTGTCCGCACTCCTACTCGTAAACTTCTTGCGAATGATGATTTGGATTTGCTTCCTTTTCCCGCGCGCGAGCTTGTTCCTTACCAGAAGTACAGCTCGGTCATGGCCAAACGGGATCCGATCACAACGATGTTCACGAGCCGGGGTTGTCCTTTCCGTTGCAGTTTCTGCGATCGCCCGCATCTGGGCAAAAACTTCCGCGCGAATTCTCCGAATTACGTCGTCAATGAAATGGAAGAATGCATCAACATGGGCATTCGCGAATTCCTAATCTACGATGATACCTTCACGGTTGACAAGAAGCGCGTTCATGCGATTTGCGATGAGATCCTGCGGCGCAAACTGGATATCGGCTGGGATGTCCGCGCAAAAGTAAACACGATCGATGCAGATCTGTTAAAACACATGAAAGCGGCTCACTGCGAACGCATTCACTACGGCGTCGAAGCCGGAACGGACCGGATCATGAAGGTTCTCCGGAAAGGAATCACAACAGAAGAGACCCGGAAAGTCTTTAAAATGACGAAAGAAGCCGGAATTGATACTCTTGCGTATTTCATGATCGGTTCTCCGAGCGAAACCCGCGATGAAATCAGACAGACCTTCGAGTTCATGCAGGCGCTGGATCCCGATTACACACACATCACGATCCTCACTCCATTTCCTGCTACGGAAATCTACTATCAGGGTTTGAGCAGCGGTTTGCTGAAAGAAGATTACTGGAAGAATTTTGCGCTCAACCCGAATCCGGAATTCAAGCCGAAGTTCTGGACAGAAGTTTTGAGTGAGGCGGAACTGAACCAGTTGATTGTGGAAGCGTACCGCTCTTTCTACTCGCGTCCTTCTTACATCTTCAAGAAAATGGTTCAGTTGCGCAGCTTCTCTGAGCTAAGACGCAAGGTGAAAGCCGGATTCCGCATTCTTACAATGTCTCCGGCCCCTGCCTCCGCCTAACCACGCAAAGACTCCGACGCGCACAGACGCGCGACGCCAGACTCGTTGACGCATAAGTTAGCGTGTGCTAGATTACTTGCTTTGCAAAGCACGTTCATGCGAGGCGAAGTGTGGAACACAGCATCACGCACGAGATTACACTGCTCATTTTACAACTCGCATTTATTATTTTCATAGCCCGTATTTTCGGGGAGATCTTTGAAAGATTTCTGAAGCAGCCTGCGGTCTTGGGTGAGTTAATTGCGGGAGTTCTGTTTGGTCCTTATTTGTTGGGGGCCACGATTGCTTTTCCCGGAATCGGACCGTTGTTTCCGCCGCTTGGCGCTGGCTCGCTGGAAACTCAATCTCACATTCCGATTCCACTTTCGCTCTACGGAATCGCACAGATTGCTTCCATTTTACTTTTGTTTGTTGCCGGACTGGAGACGAACCTTGCAAGTTTCCTGCGCTTTGCCGGCAAGGCAAGCGTTGTGGGTGGCGCAGGGATCGTTCTCCCATTTTTCCTGGGCGCAGCGACAACAGTCTGGTTCGGTTTTGCTGACAGTTTTTTGGATGGACCTGCGTTGTTCATGGGCGCCATCATGGCAGCGACTTCTGTGGGGATTACGGCTCGCGTTCTCAGTGATATCAAGAAGCTTGACACTCCGGAAGGGATCACAATTCTTGGCGCGGCAGTAGTGGATGATGTTCTGGGGATTCTAGTGCTCGCAATCATTGTGAACCTGGCGCAATCCGGCACTCTCAATCTTGTAGATGTTGGCTGGATCGCTTTGAAAGCGATAGGAATTTGGGTTGGCCTTTCTGCTTTCTTCATTTTACTGGCGCCCTGGCTCACGCGAATCTGGTCCTGGTTTCGCGGATCCGGATCCGCGCTCGTTCTAACTTTTTTTGCCTGTTTGATCGCTGCGGTCTTATGCGAACTGGTTGGATTGGCGATGATTATAGGTGCATACAGTGTCGGCCTCGCATTTTCTAATACACCCATCGCTCAAAAATTGATCGATGAACTGCGCGGGGTTTATCATCTCTTTGTTCCGGTCTTCTTTGTAGTGCTCGGGATGCTGGTCAACATCGATGCAATGAGTGCTGCATTGAAATTTGGACTCGTGATTTCGTTGTTTGCAATCTTAGGAAAAATAGTGGGCTGCGGAATCGCCGGGCTGGGATGCGGTTTCAACATGCTGGGAGCATACCGCATTGGAGTGGGCATGGTCCCGCGCGGTGAAGTTGCTCTGATCATTGCCGGTTATGGTTTAACACGGGGTGTGGTGAATCAGGACATGTTTGGTGTTGCTATACTCATGACTCTGGTCACGACTGTGCTCGCGCCGGTTTTTCTGGTTCGGGCCTTCAGAAATCAAAAATCAGGTTCAAGGATGGTTCATGCTAATTGAAGTTCGCGGTTCTGAAGAGATGCTCGATGAGATTCGATTGTTCTTTGAAGATGAATTACAAAAGACAGGATATGGAACCGGACCGAGGTTGGGGTCGATGGATGCCGGCATCCTCCTGAGTTTTGTAAAGGGGGATGCAATCGTCAGCATGCAGGTTACGGAAGAATCGGAAGCCGGAGTGACTACGTTAAGGATTGAAGCCGAACACGAGATCCCCGAGCTCCATGAATTGTGGGATTCGGCTTTGATTCGTTATGGAAAGAAAGTGATGAGTACTCTTATTGATTTTGCATCGGAGAAAACAAGAGTAGAGCAGGGCTTTAAATAATGGAGATTTTTCCCAACTGGACTTTTGTACCGATCGTTTTTTTCTTGATCGTCCTTACTTTTATTTTGAACCGGACATACTTTCGCCCCCTGGGAAAAACGCTGGAAGAAAGGCATCGGAGAATCGGTGGAGCCCGCAGCGAAGCAGAAGAGATCAAGAAAGCTTCGCAGGAGAAAGCTCTGGAGTTTGAACGCAGACTACGCGATGCAAGACGCGAAGCAGATCAGCAAATTGCCCAAGTAAAAACGGCGGCACTGGGAGAAAAAAATCAAGTGGTCGCGCATCAACGTTCGGAAACTGAAAAGATGCTGCAGGAAGCAAGAGCGGATATCCGGGCGAAAACAGAGGAAGCACGGCGTTCACTCGAATCACAGGCGCAGACATTCGCGGCGCGAATCGCTTCACAAATCTTAAAAAGACCCATCCAACGAAAAGGATCTTTATGAGAAAACTGATTCTGGTTTTTGTCTTTCTTTTTCTTGTAGGAGGCTCGCTCTGGGCTGCGGAGGAGGCGGCTCACGGCGCGGAAGGCGAACACCACGAGACCATCTGGCAGACTATTGGAAAGTGGGTAAATTTCGCGGCGCTTGTGTCCATCCTTTATTTGTTTCTCAATAAATCTATTCGTGTTCAAGACAAATTCAAAGCTGAAGCGGACGAAATCCGGCGTTCCATCGAAAGCGCCAGGGAAGCAAAGGAAGAAGCCGAACGCCAGCTGCAGGCCATGGATCAACGCATGCAGTTGATGAGCCAGGAGGTCACGCGAATCAAAACTCAGGCGTTACAAGATGCCGAAGAAGAAAAGAAAAGGATTCTTGACTCGGCCCAAAAAGAAGCGCAGAGAATCGTGGAGATGGCTCACCGCGAAGTGGACAACGAAGTCAGGTTGGCCCGCAAAGTGCTGCGCAGGCACGCTGCAGATCTTTCCGTTCAGCAGGGCCAGAAAATCATTGAACAGGAAATCAACGACGAAGACCAGCGACGTCTGGTCAAGACTTACATCGAAGAGTTTGGAAAGTGAAAAGAGATATTTTGATCAGTACCATTGCCCGCCGTTACTCGCGCGCCATGCTGGAAGTCTCCATCAAACAACGCAATTTTTCTACAGTTTTAGAAGAGTTGGAAAATTTTGCTGGCTTGCTCGGCTCCACCCCTCATCTCCGGACGCTCTTTGCAAACCCCGCAATTTCGTCTGAAGCCAAACAGCGAGTGTTGAAGGAGCTCAGCGCCAGGGCCAAATACCTGGAGCTGACTTTCAATTTCTTAAAAACGTTAATCCACAGGGACCGTTTGAATCTTCTGGATCAGGTGATCGTTTCAGCTGAGCAGCAATTCCTGGAGAAGCAGGGAATCATGGTGATCGAAGTCATCACGGCGCAGAGACTGTCGCAAGAAGAGGAGAGCCGCCTGGTGGAAAAACTTCAAGGTTTTACAGGTAAGAAAGTGCAGTTAGAAAATCGCGTGGATCCTTCTTTAATTGGCGGAGTCATTACCCGCATTGGCACGACTTTATATGACGGCAGCGTTCAGGCGCAGCTGGAACAATTGAGAGCGAAGATTCAGGAGGCATAGATGGCAGCAACCATTCGAGCGGAAGAAATTACATCCATCATTCAGCAGGAGATCGAAGGATATCAAACAGTACTGGATGTAAAAGAAGTTGGCACTGTGTTGTCTGTGGGAGATGGCATTGCGCGCATTCATGGTTTGGAAAAGGTCATGTACGGTGAGCTGATCGATTTTCCGCACAACGTTGTCGGCATCGCAATGAACCTCGAAGAAGATAACGTTGGCACAGTGTTGCTTGGAGAATTCGCAAAAATCAAAAGCGGAGATCAGGTCAAGCGCACCAAGCGGATCATGTCGGTTCCGGTGGGTGAGGAAATGGTTGGGCGTGTGGTGAATGCAATCGGTGAACCACTCGATGGGAAAGGTCCGATTGCTGCCACAGAATTCTCTCCCGTGGAACGAATTGCACCCGGAGTCATTGATCGCCAGCCCGTGAATCAACCGCTGCAAACCGGATTAAAGGCGATCGATTCGATGATTCCGATCGGACGTGGTCAGCGCGAACTAATCATCGGTGACCGTCAGACCGGAAAGACTGCAGTAGCACTCGACACGATTTTGAATCAGAAGGACAGCGAGGTCATCTGTATTTATGTTGCGATCGGGCAAAAGAATTCAACGATCGCACAGGTAGTTAAAATCTTGCAGGATAACGACGCGATGCGCTACAGTGTCGTGGTTGCCGCGCCGGCCAGCGAGCCGGCTCCGATGCTTTACATTGCTCCGTATGCCGGTTGCGCGATCGGTGAATACTTCCGTGACAAAGGAAAACATGCACTCGTAATTTATGATGATCTTTCCAAACACGCCGCGGCTTACCGGGAGCTTTCTCTCGTATTACGTCGTCCTCCCGGACGGGAAGCTTACCCGGGAGATGTCTTTTATTTGCATTCCCGTTTGTTGGAGAGAGCTGCGAAAATGAATGATGAAAAGGGCGCAGGCTCACTCACAGCGTTGCCGATTATTGAAACGCAAGCGGGTGATGTCTCTGCGTACATTCCCACAAACGTAATTTCAATTACTGATGGTCAGATTTATCTGGAATCGGATCTTTTCTACTCCGGTATCCGCCCCGCCATCAACGCAGGTCTTTCCGTTTCCCGCGTTGGTGGAGCTGCTCAGATCAAAGCAATGCGCCAGGTTGCAGGTATGTTGCGACTCGAACTTGCTCAGTACCGCGAACTGGCCGCTTTTGCACAGTTCGGTTCTGATCTGGATGCTGCAACACAAAGACAGTTAGCACGCGGTCAGCGTTTGACGGAAATCCTCAAGCAGAATCAGTACGCGCCGCTAACAACCGACAAACAAATCATGACAATCTTCGCGGCTACGGCCGGCTATCTGGACGATCTTCCGATAGAGGCTGCGCGAAAATTTGAAGACGGCCTGCACCAATTCTTAGACAATCAGCGACCGCAGCTTGGAAAAATGCTTCTGCAGAAAAAGCAGATCGATGACGAGCTAAGAAAAGCGATGAACGAGGCTCTCGGCGATTACAAAGCCACGTTTGTGGAAACCTACAAAAAGTAAAAATTATGCCGGCACTCATTGATCTTCGCAGAAGAATCCGAAGCGTAAAGAGCACGCAGCAAATTACGAAGGCCATGAAAATGGTTTCCGCTGCGCGTTTACGACGCTCCCAGGAAAGAATGATGGCCGCAAGACCTTTTGCAGCAAAGATGCTGCAGGTGTTGACGAGTCTTGCAACGCGCGCGAATCCCGAAAACCATCCGTTATTGAAAGTGAAAGGGGACCAGAACGTCGAGCTGATGGTGGTCACTGCCGACCGTGGATTGTGCGGATCGTTCAATGCGAATCTAATCAAGGCAGCGCTTCTGTTCCTGGAAGAAAGACGTAATTACAATCTCACTCTTCATCTGGCAGGCAAGAAAGGTTACGAATTTTTCAAGAAACGGAAGTATGTGATCTCACATCATTACCTGAATATTTTCCGGAATCCGCAGTATCACCATGCGAAAGAGATTGCGCAAAAATCGATCCATTCTTATCTGGAAGGGAATCTGGATGCAATCTATCTGATATACAACGAATTTAAATCGATGCTTCAGCAGCGAATCGTTGTGCAGCGTTTGCTGCCGCTGGAAAGATTGCCCGAAGCAACTGCGGAACAAACACTGGATTACATTTATGAACCGGATGCGGCTACCATTTTCGACAGACTCTTGCCGCTGCATCTCGAGATCCAGATCTATCGCGCATTGCTGGAGTCCGCGGCCGCAGAACATGCCGCCCGCATGGCTGCTATGGATGCAGCTACGAACAATGCAAAAGATATGATCGAAGCATTAACGCTGAAAATGAATAAGATCCGCCAGGCCGCAATTACCAAGGAAATCATCGAAGTGGTAGGCGGAGCCGAAGCATTATCCTAGAGGTCAAAAATGGCAACACCCGATTTTGAATACAAAGGCATCGGAACGATCGTGCAGGTGATCGGACCTGTCATCGATGTGCAATTTGAAGATGAACAATTACCGCTGATTTATAACGCGGTTCGCGTTTTTGATGAAAGCACGAATAACGTGCAGGTCGATATCTTTGCAGAAGTGGAGCAGCATCTGGGTGAGAATCGAGTGCGTGCCGTTTCGATGGAACCGACCGAAGGATTGATCCGCGGCATGAAGGTTTACGATACAGGAAAGCCGATCACTATACCTGTAGGCCGAGCAACGCTCGGCCGTGTGATGAACGTAATCGGAAAACCGGTGGATATGCTCGGGCCGATTGAAGCGAAGGCCTTTTATCCCATTCACAGACTCGCTCCGACGGTTGAAGAGCAGGACACGGGCTTGAGCATGCTGGAAACCGGGATCAAGGTCATCGATCTGCTGGAGCCATATCTAAAAGGTGGAAAGATCGGTCTGTTCGGCGGCGCCGGTGTTGGAAAAACAGTCATCATTATGGAGCTGATCAACAACATTGCGACGAAACATGGCGGCTTTTCTGTTTTTGCGGGAGTCGGTGAACGAACCCGCGAAGGAAATCAACTTTGGCTGGAAATGAAAGAGTCAGGTGTTATCGATAAAGCCGCATTGATTTACGGTCAGATGACGGAACCTCCTGGAGCGCGATTGCGAGTGGGTCTGACTGGCCTCACTGTCGCGGAATATTTTCGCGATGAAGAAGGCCAGGATGTTTTGTTTTTTATCGATAATATTTTCCGTTTCACTCAGGCTGGATCGGAAGTTTCCGCGTTGCTCGGCCGCATGCCATCCGCCGTGGGCTATCAGCCGACACTGGCAACGGAGATGGGTGTGCTGCAAGAACGGATCACTTCAACGAAAAAAGGTTCGATCACATCCGTGCAGGCGATTTATGTGCCTGCCGATGATTACACCGATCCTGCGCCGGCAACTGCCTTCGCTCATTTGGACGCTACGACCAATCTTTCGCGTCCGATTGCAGAGCTTGGAATTTATCCTGCAGTCGATCCGCTTGCATCCACATCGCGCATCCTGGATCCGCGCGTTCTTGGTGATGAACATTATGGAGTGGCTCGCGGAGTTCAGGGGGTCTTGCAGAAATACAAAGATCTTCAAGATATCATCGCGATTCTTGGAATCGATGAACTTTCAGAAGAAGACAAGCTCGTGGTTGCCCGCGCAAGAAAGATTCAGAAGTTCCTGTCTCAACCCTTCTTTGTTGCGGAACAATTCACCGGCACGCCAGGAAAATACGTGAAGCTGGAAGATACGATTCGCGGATTCAAAGAAGTCGTGCAAGGGAAGTACGATGAAATTCCGGAGCAGGCCTTCTACATGAAAGGCGGAATCGATGAAGTGCTGGAAGCTGCGGAAGTGATGAAAGGCGAATAATGGCAACTCTCCCTACAAGTATCCGGCTGGAAATTGTTACACCGGAACGTTTGCTTCTTTCAGAAGAGGTGCAGGAAGTAACCATTCCCGGTTCAGAAGGGTATCTGGGTGTCTTGCCAGGGCATCTTCCTTTGCTGACAACTCTGGGTGTGGGCGTTCTCAGTTATCATCAGGCGGGCAAAAAACATAGCTTTGCTGTGAGCGGCGGATTTGCGGAAGTGCTCGGTGATCGCGTGATCGTTCTTGCAGAAACTGTGGAACGTCCGGAAGAAATTGATGTGCAGCGCGCGCAGGAAGCAAAACAAAAAGCTGAACAATTGCTCCATTCCAAAGAACAAATCGATGTTGAAGCAGCAATGGCTTCGCTGTTAAAAGCTACCACCCGCATTCAAGTCGCCGAAATGCGTTCCTAGTTCGTTTGTAGTAGCGATTTCAAGTCGCTATATCAGGTTGACTTTTGCCAGAAGACTTTCCTATATATTCCAGCAGTGGGTTGCACAGAATCAGGATGATTCGTTTTCCCTGAGAGCGCAAAGCTTTCTGCGATTCAATGTTTATCGTATTGTATCAAGCCCACACGCACTAAGTAGATTTCCTGTTTTGAGGATTGGAGGAGGTTAACTTCATGAGAAAATCTTATGTTTTTTTCTTTCTCGTTTTTGTTCTGACGGCTGCGTACGCGGCTGCTCAGAGCAAATACATTCCAGCAAAAAAGAATCCTGTGAAGGGCCAATACATCGTTGTGTTGGATGAAAAATTCCTATCCGGTCCATCTGGGGTCCGTCAGACAGCAAAAGACCTCGGGTTCCGGTACAACGGGAAGATCCGCAACCTTTACGAACATGCCCTCAAGGGTTTTTCTATCCGGATGCCGGAAGCACGCGCGCGACAGCTAAGCGCCGATACTCGCGTAAAATTTGTGGAAGAAGATAGTGTGGTCAGGACATTTGCCACTCAATCGCCCGCCACGTGGGGACTGGACCGTATCGATCAGCGGAATCTGCCGCTGAATAACACCTATGTGTACAACGCTACAGGCGCAGGTGTGCACGCTTACATTATTGATACCGGGATTCGTGCAACACACACCGAGTTCTCCAGTCGGATGGGAAATGGATTCACTTCAATCAATGATGGAAATGGAACCAACGATTGTCATGGCCACGGCACGCACGTGGCCGGGACGACTGGTGGAACCACATACGGAGTTGCAAAATCAGTTGTCTTGCATCCGGTACGCGTTCTAAACTGCAGCGGCTCCGGCACATGGGAGCAAGTCATTGCCGGAGTGGACTGGGTTACTGCTAATGCTGTGGATCCCGCCGTAGCCAACATGAGTTTAGGTGGTGGCGCAAATTCAGCCGTGGATACCGCTGTGACAAATTCCATAGCATCCGGCGTTACGTATGCAATTGCAGCAGGAAACAGCAACGCGGATGCTTGTGGTTTCTCACCGGCAAGAACGCCCAACGCAATAACGGCTGGTGCCACTACGATCAGCGATGCGCGTTCCTCATTCTCGAACTTTGGAACGTGTTTGGATATTTTTGCTCCCGGTTCGAGTATCACTTCCGCTTGGAACACCAGCGATACCGCAACGAATACGATCAGTGGAACTTCGATGGCTTCGCCGCACGTTGCGGGTGCCGCGGCCTTGTATCTGGAAGGGAATCCGACAGCCAGTCCTGCAGCTGTCGCCAACGCATTGACGAGTAATGCAACAGCTGGAGTTGTAACCAGTCCGGGAACCGGTTCACCCAATCTCTTGCTTTACACAGGCTTTATCGGAGGCGGTGGTGGATGTTCTCAAACCGCTAACCTGTCCAGTTCACTGAACGCCAAGAACAATAC
Organism: bacterium; assembly: GCA_022616075.1. Classification (NCBI taxonomy): domain Bacteria; species bacterium. The sequence goes on along the minus strand of JAKEFK010000266.1, from coordinate 32,196 downwards.
AAAGACTTCTGCTCTTACACCCGCTTTCACAATTGGTTCGGCTAGCAGTGCGCAGCTCAATTGGAGTCTCAGCGGTAACACCAACCTTACAGACTGTGCACAAATCGTTTTGCGCGCTCCCGATTCATCGACTCAAGTTGTGAAGCCTTTTAGCCAGGCCAATGATGGTACTGAATCAGTGTTGAGTCTTTATCAATCAGCCGGTCCGGGAACCTATACATTGGAGCTAACCGAAGCAACTGGTTGCGGAAACAACGGTCGCAATGCAAGGATTACAAGCGCGAGTATGCAGGTTCAAGGCAGTTCCTGTCCTTAGAATCTCAGCAATACAAGTAAAGGGCGGCTTTACTCGCCGCCCTTTTCCTTTTTACCTCAGCAGCAATGATATAATCCACTGACGTGATTACTGCTTCGCGCTGACGTACGACATGAGCCTGCAACCTGGTCAGCACCTGGGTCCTTACGAAATTGAAAAACTTCTCGGTCGGGGAGGAATGGGCGAGGTTTATCTTGCCAGAGACACACGTTTGAACCGCCGCGTGGCAATCAAAGTTCTCCCTTCCGAGATCTTACCTGGCTCCGACTTGATGCGACGCTTTCGCAGGGAAGCAGGGTTCGCTGCGGCGTTGAACCATCCCAACATTTGCACCATCCATGAAACGGGAGAATTGGACGGACAGACGTACATCTGCATGGAGTATGTTGAAGGAATAACCCTGAACGAACGCATCAAACAGTCACGAATGGAATTGCCGGAGATTCTGGATGTAGCGATTCAGATCGCTGACGCGCTGGATGAAGCTCGCAAAAAAAATATTATTCATCGCGATATCAAGAGCGTGAACATCCTGTTATCCGACCGGGATCGCGTGAAGATTCTTGATTTCGGTCTTGCAAAACAAATGCGTGACTCGGAGCAATGGAGCGAACAGGCAACTGAACCTTACTTGAGTCAAACGGGAGATGTACGCGGCACGCCTGCATTCATGTCACCCGAACAGGCCCTGGGGAAAAAGATCGATCATCGTAGTGACATTTTTTCTTTTGGAGTTGTTCTGTATCAAATGCTCACTGGACGGTTACCCTTCACCGGAAGCTCCACAACCGAAGTGGTCGATTCGATTTTACACAAGGCGCCCACTCCCGTGACGCGCTTTAATGATGATGTTCCGGTGGAGCTCGTGCGCGTGCTGAACAAAATGCTCGAAAAAGATCCGGAAATGCGCTATCAGTCCGTGCATGAAGTCTGGGCAGATCTAAAACGGATCAAAGCAGAAACCGGCGAGGGAAAGGCGTTCGATCGCAAGAAGGCCTGGGGCTACGCAGCGACTGCTGCGGCGATTTTGATTGCTGTAGCAATCGGATGGATCTATTTCCCGCGTAATGAGGTTAAGCCATCAATCTCGCAACCGGCGGTTGCAAAGAAGGAACAGCATTCTCTTGCAGTCCTCCTTTTTCGTTATACAGGAAACGATCCCTCACGGAATTATCTTGGGATCCTTGTCACTGATGGTTTGATTGCCGGTTTGCAAACCGTGCCGGGTCTTGCAATCGCTCCTTATGCAAACGTGCGCGAGATTAAAGAATCGACTCCCATTAAAGAGATCGCGGGGGATCTCGGCGTTCGTTGGATCATTAAAGGAAACGTCACTGTGCAAGGCGAGAACACACAAGTCACAACGGAGGTTTACTCCGCTGATGGTTCGCGAATCTTGAATCAAAAACTTATCGGATCGCCGGTAGCAACCCTGGATCTCATCAAAAAGAGCATTTTAAGCGCCATTGAAGTTAATACAGCTCCCCCCAAGGATATAGAGCAGGTGCGTACGCCCAGCATGGATGCCTACAAAACGTATCTCGACGCGAGAAATCACGAGGAAGGCTGGGACGTGGAAGGTAATCAGGAAGAGGCCATCAGATTGTATCGCGAAGCTCTTCAAATCGATCCTGATTTTGCGGCTGCTCATGCTCGCCTTGCTATGGCTCTTGTAAGGCAATTTCATCTTTTGCACCACCCTTCGTTACTTTCATCATCCAGCGAAGAAGCGAAACGCGCTCTTGCATTAGATTCGGATTTGCCTGAGGCTTTGCTTGCTCATGGAATAGTACAGTTAGAAAGCGGAAACTCAGCAGAGGCAAAGAACGCCTTTGCCAGAGCACTATCTCTTGCCCCCGGAGATGATTCAGCGTGTAAGAATCTAGCCACCGTGTATTCTTCACTCGGACGGAATAGAGAAGCACGGGAAATGTATCAACGTTCAATTGATCTGCGTCCCAACTACTGGGTAAATCATTATGAATTAGGTAGGTTCGAATCACAGCTTGGCGGCGATCTCAAATCCGCTAAATTGCATCTCGAAAGGGCAATTGAACTCCATGCGGAAGGATTTGCTCCTTTGGTCATGTTAGGGCTTGTCCATTACAATCTTGGAAATCTTGAAGACGCAGAAATCTCTTTCCGCAGGTCGTTAGAGCGCTCTCCTAATAGATATGCATATAACAATCTGGGATTGATTCACTACTATCGAGGTCAATATGATCTCGCCTTAAGAAACTGGCAGACACTTCTAAACGAAATGCCGGACCGGCCGGTGTACCAGAACAATGTAGGTGATGCACTACGACAATTGAAGCAATTGGATCAGGCGAACGCAATGTATCTCAAAGCCATCAGTGCATTTCGGGAAGCTTTAAAACTGAATCGTTTAGATGATGACAGCCGGGCTGGGTTAGGAATGGCTCTGGCAGGAGTAGGACAATGCAAAGAGGCGTTCGATCAGACGCGCGAGGTTTTATCTCGGCACGCGGACAGTCCTGAATTAACTGCTTATGCGGCAATTACAGTCAGCCGTTGTGGTGATTACAATTGGGCAAAACAGATTGTGCTGGCTTCTATCGCCAGAGATAATCTATCCATGATCCAGTTTGACCCTGATTTAGAGCCGGTCAGACGACTACCGGATGTTAAACAAGCTCTGTCGCGCGTTCAGCAACTTACTTCCTCGGCGGGACCTCAACCATAGGATCTTTTTTATCCGGTGGTCCACCTAAACAAGACACTGAATACTTGTAATACCCACCATAGTCCCCTACGGTGGCGACAATGCTCGTTTCACTTTCGTATTCAGGTTGGTCAAACGGGATCGGGTCCGCGTCTTTCCATTTGAAGAAGAAAACTTGTTCTTTCAATTCATGAATTTTAATCCTTTTGCCAGCAGGAAGATTCCACGTAATGGTACCTCCTTTTTTGACGCATATTTCATTCTTGTCAACCGATGCCGGATCACACGAAATCGTCACATTCTCAATGTTTTTACAATGCGATGGTGCTGCCAGCAGCCACGAAACGGCAAACAAAAAGACTCCTGCAAAAACTATCGGCACTATCAACTGTAGCGACAGCAGCGAAATGCCGGCAAGGCCAGGTGGTGTCACTGCCCGTAAAATAAGAAAGGCAACAATCCCGGCAACAATAGCCAACACAAGCGAGATGATCAGTCTGCTGTGGGGAAAGAAAAGATCAAAAGTAAGGAACCAAACAGCGAGCGAAACAAGCAGAGCAATAACAAGGGACCTTTGCATGGTGAACCCCCATTAGCGAGCTAGATTCATAGAAACATATCCTATTACAGCTTTACGGTGAATGACAGCGGTCAGTGGATTCTGGTGAGCCCCGGCAGCAGATCGAAACCGATATCGAACGTTAGAATCTGAACAATTTCATGTTTTTGCATGATGGAAGCATGAAGAGCGTCCCGCGCTGACAATTTCTTGTAACCGAGGAGAAGCTCTTTTGCTTTCTGCACATCGGATAGATCAACCGGTAGCACCCGATCCACAATACCGAGCAAAGCATCGAAACAAGGCTGTATTGCATCCCGCCTTTTAATCGCGGTGTACCGGTGAAGAATTTCTTGCAAAACTTCGGTGTCGGTAACAAGGCGTTCCTCCTGCAAGATCAGTTCATGACAGAGACGAATCGCTCTAATTTTTAGTGGATGTTCTTTTCCGATCAGGTACATCGGAATGTTGGAATCGATCAGTACCATCGGAAGTCTCTCCATAACCGGATTCGATTTCGGCCAGCAGAATGTCCAGATCGGCGATCGGGAAGGAATATTTGGCGGCCCTTTCAATGACTTTCAGTTTCTCGGACGCGTCGTCCGCGCTTCTTTGAGGAACCGCATCCTGTAATAGCTCCCGTACGAATCTCCCTAGCGTCTGCTTTCGGCGCTTTGCCATCCTCTGTACTCGAACGTACTCCGCGTCCGAGAGTACGACTTGCAACCGCTTACTCATGAAATGAGTATAGCATACTCATTTTGTGCTCATATGTGAGTAAAATGGGAATATGAGAGAATGGGTCTATGAAAACTGTATTTCTTTCATTGGCCATTTTCTTTTGCGCGAGCGCATTTGGCGCTGATGCTCCGCTGAACGTCGGATTTCTGGTTCTACCGTCCGTATACAACAGCGAGCTGATGGCTCCATACGACATATTTCATCACACTGTGTTTCACACAAAACCGGGGATGCGCGTGTTTACTGTTTCCGAGAATCAGAAGGCGATCCGGACATTCGAAGGATTGCACCTTGGAATCGAATACACTTTCGCAGACGCACCGGCGATTGATGTCCTTGTGATTCCCAGCGCCGAACACAACATGGATGCCGATCTGCAGAATCAGGCGGTGCGGAACTGGGTAAAGAAGACAGCGGACAAGGCCAGGTACGTCGTGACGCTGTGTGATGGCGCTTTCATTCTTGCCAATACGGGTTTGCTGGATGGTAAGAAGGCGACAACCTTTCCGTCGGATATTGACGCGTTCAGAAAGCAGTTTCCCAAAATAAATACTCTGGAAAACTATAGTTTTGTTCACGATGGAAAGTATTTGACGTCACAGGGGGGCGCGCGCAGTTATGATGTTGCCATGTATCTGGTGGACCTCCTTTACGGTGAGAAGGTCGCGGCGGGAGTCGGGCGTGGTCTGATTATTTCATGGCCGCAGCCGGGCTTAACTTATCACCGGGCGGGACAGTAAACCTTTGAGTTTGTCGGGATTACTAATAATGTAGATAGATTGGATGGTATTGCCGGCCACTTCGGGAACGATCACACTGTGAGGCTGGTTGCCGATATAAAACGCAATTCCCGGAACACCGTTCACTTCTACATAGGACATTGTCAGACCGGCCGGAAGTTTCGGCATCACTCCCAGAATAAAGCGGGACACCCTGTCGGCTCCAAGGATGGGATTCAAAGCTGCGGCAACTTTTCCGCCGCCATCAGAGATGAGAGTCGCATCCTCTTTGAGTAACCTGAGCAATCCTTGCAGATCTCCGCTGGAGGAAGCATGGACGAACTCATTCAGCAAGCGGTCTCTGTCTGCGCGAGACGTTTCAAATCGGGGCCTGCGCTCAGAAATTTGTTTTCGAGCGCGCCGGACGAGCTGTCTGCAATTCTGTTCGTTTTTCATAATGATTTCTGCAATCTCCGAAAATTCGAATTCGAAAACTTCCCGCAGAAGAAATACGGCACGCTCAGCCGGAGAGAGAGATTCCATCAGTAATAGAAATCCCATTGCAAGACTTTCTGCGAATCTTGAATCGAGATCCGGTTGAGTGAAAACCGGTTCGGGCAGCCATGGCCCGACATATTGTTCGCGTTTTACCCGGGCGGATTGAAGGTGATCCAGGCAGAGACGCGTGAGAGTTGTAGCCAGATAGGACTTTGGAGCGTGCACATCCACCTCCGAAGGTTTATGCCAACGCAGAAAAGTTTCCTGCACCATGTCTTCCGCGTCGGAGATCGTTCCCAGCATGCGGTAAGCCATGGAAAAAAGCATCGCCCGGTATTGCTCAAAGATTTGAAGGCGATCCTCTAACATCTAGGCCACTTTTTGCGCTTTGTCTTGCTTGTTGAGTATGATTTCCGCAGCCTTTTTCGCGCTTGCAAAACTTGCATCGCACAGCATCCCGCGATCCCCTACCCAATCTCCACATAGATACAAACCGGCCACTTCCTTCACTTCTACAGCCGGCCTTCCCTGAAATCCGTTTGCAGCGGCCGTCACTTCTGCGGTTGCAACTGTCATTTTTGGAAGATAACTGTAAGCGACTAGCTCGTTCTTCCATCCCGGTTGGCAAATGTCTAGAAATTGTTCCAGCTCCAAGCGATCTGATTCAGCATGCGATTCCTTTCCGGGCACTAAGTATTTTCCAGCGTGGATCAATGCCGCGCCTTTTTCCATTGTGAGTTTGGCCCACGCGGAATGTACGGACAGGTACCAAGGTGAATCCATGCCGAATGCAGCGAGAAGTTTTGGGAAGGGAAGCCTATTGAGTCCGACAGTCAGAGCAGCCATTTTCACCGGCATCAAATCCAGCTGAGGAAGTCCCAACAATCTTGCTGCTTCGGTGGCGCTAGTCGCCAGAATGACGTTATTCGCAAGATAAGACTCACCGTTTGCCAGGTCGACGCCACGCACAGATGATTCCCGATCGATTCTCTCTACCGGTCTCTGCGTCAATATTTGAACTCCGGCATCTTCCGCTGCTGCGCGCAAACCATCCACCAGAACTTGCCACCCGTGATCCAAATACAGGACGCCCTTGGCAAGTACCATCTGCAATTGCGATAACGCTGCGCCAGCGCTCAGATTCTCGGCGTCGTTGGTGTATGTCGCAATGCGCAATAACATGGTCACAAAGTCTCGAACTTCCTGGTGTTGAAATGTCTGATCGAGCCAGTGTTTTAGATTTTGATTTTGCAGCTCCGCCGTTTGAGTCTTCTCCACATTCTTGAAGAACCGGATGAGTTCGAATTTGCATCGCCAGGAATCAAAGAGATTAGACCCGGTTAGTGAGAAGGGCTCGTACGGAAGTTTCGTGAGTTTATTCTTGTAGAAAACGTGACTTCTTTTAGCTGAGGGCGATTTACCAGTGAACTTGATGCCGAGTTCACTCAAGATCTTGAATCCTTCTCCACTCCGGTAGAGCGCGTGTGGCCCGAGATTCATCTGAAATCCAGCTTCATTCTCCGTTACTGCGCGCCCGCCTGCGCGTGTAGATTTCTCAAATAGAATTATAGATTTACCGCCGCGTGCAAGAAATGTTGCAGCCGTCAATCCGGCCAGACCGCCTCCAATAACAATTGCATCGAAGTTCTGTTTCATCGTGTACTCCTGGCAAAGTAGCGCGGGCGTCCCGCCTGCGTTACGTATTTTCAGGAGATAAGACGGAATGGGTTTCTGATTTGTGACACCAAGTAGCGCGGACGCCCGTTCCCCGCCAACCGCGGGCGTCCCGCCTGCGCTACTTTGCCTACAATTCTTTTTTTAATCGAGCCACTATCGTTTTCAAAACCTTGATCCGTGCGTACCATTTGTCATTAGCTTCCACAATAGTCCAGGGGGCCTGAACGGTGCTGGTCTTGAGAAGCATTTCTTCAGCGGCTTGTTCGTAGTCTTCCCATTTCCCGCGATTGCGCCAGTCCTCTTCTGTAAGTTTCCATGATTTGTAATGAGTGCGTTCGCGTTCCTTGAAGCGTTTGAGTTGTTCTTCCTGAGTGATATTCATCCAAAATTTCATCAGGATCGTTCCGAAGCCGGTCAATTGTTTTTCAAACTGATTCAATTCGCTATAGGCACGTTTCCATTCCGCTTCGGAGCAAAAGCGTTCCACGCGTTCGACTAGCACTCTTCCGTACCAGGACCGATCCAAAATGGCGATCTCGCCTTTAGCAGGAAGGCGGCGCCAAAAGCGGTACAGATAGTGGCGAGCTTTGTCGTCTCCCTGCGGCGCCGAAATCGGCCATACGGCGTATCCGCGCGGGTCCAGTTTGGCGGTGAGCCGCTTGATTGTTCCTCCCTTGCCGGAAGCATCCCATCCTTCGAACAGAATGACAACGGATTTCTTTTGTAGATATACCTGATAGCCAAGCAAATGAATCTGATTCTGTAGCTTGTCCAGTTGAGCGGAATACGCCTTACGAGAGAGACGTAGTTTCTGGTTCAATTTTTCAAGCATGCGCGCGTGTTTTCGATTTCAAACGCTTGCTGAAAGCCTGGACCAAGGATTCGTAGATTTTGATGCGCGTAAAGTACTTGTCGGTTGCTTCTACGATCGTCCAGGGAGCGTAATCCATGTCGGTTCTGGCAAGCATCTCTTCTACGGCTTTCAGATGCTTCTTGTAGGATTTATTTTGAAAAGCATCCTCTTCCGATACTTGCCATGATGTCAATTTTTTCTTCATCAGTTCCTTCAGTCGTTTCTTCTGTTCTTTTTTGCTGATGTGCAGCCAGAGTTTTACGATTGCAGTTCCGCTGTTTGCCAGTTGCTCTTCGAAGTCGTTGATATCCTGATAGGCGGTTTCCCATTCGCGTTTGGTCACGGTTTTCATCAATCGATCTGTTAGAACGCGGCGATACCAGGATTGATCGAAGATCATCATCTGACCTGAAACAGGTATCTTCAGCCAGAAGCGCCAGAGCCAAGGGTACTGCGTCTCGAAGGTTCGTGGCGGCATGATAGGGACGACACGAAAACCCCGCGCATCGAGGCGTTCGGTCAGGAGTGTGATGGTGCTTCCTTTGCCGGAAGTCGCCCATCCTTCGAATACGACAACGCTTGGGATGCCGGAGTGAAACATCGTATGGACCTGTCCATACAATTGTTCCTGAAGCTCAGGCAATCTTCGTTTGTATTCCTCTTTGGAAACAGAGAGAGTCAGATCTACGTGCTCAAGCATCCTTTTTTACCGCAGAGAACGCCGAGAGCGCAGAGTTAAAGAAGAATCTATTTTTTCTCTGCGTCCTTTGCGTTCTCTGCGGTAAATCTTTTTTCAAGTTCTTCGATTTTGGTTTTGAGTGCTTGCAGATCGCGGAGCATTTCGGGAAGGCGATTAAAGACGGCGCTCGACTTCAGCCAGGAGCGATTATCAATGGCTGGATATCCAGAGATGAAACTATTCTCTTTCACAGAGTTTGGAATGCCGGTTTGAGCCGTTGCAATTACGTTATCCCCAATCTCGAGATGTCCTGCCACTCCTACTTGACCGGAAAGAATCACATTCTTTCCGATGATGGTGCTTCCAGCTAAACCCACCTGCGCGCAAAGAATCGAATCTTCTCCCACATCGTTCGAGTGTCCGATCTGAACCAGGTTATCGATTTTTGTGCCTCTGCGAATCCTCGTTTCACCGACCGCCGGACGGTCAATCGTTGAATTGGCTCCAATTTCTACGGAATCTTCAATCACGATCTTTCCGGTTTGAATAATCTTGTAATGACTTCCATTTTCAGCTTTTGCAAATCCAAATCCTTCGCTGCCAATGACCGCACCATTCTTGATTACCACGCCGTTTCCAATCTCAACATTCTCCCGAATGGAAACGTTGGAATGAATGACGCAATCATCACCGATCTTCGCTCCCTGGTAGATTGTCGTATTGGGAAACACGTAGCAGCGGTTGCCGATTTCTACAGAATCATCGATGTAAACGAACGGTCCGATGTAGACATCCTTTCCGATCACGGCTGTAGGAGCGACGTAGGCTTGCGAAGAAATGAACGGCGCCGGTCTGTAAGGCTTGTAGAAAAGTTCTAGTGCTTTCGCGTATGTTAAGTATGGATTGGCATGTCTCAGAACGTTTTTACCGTTACAATCGGTGTTGAAATCGGTGATGATGGCTCCAGCCTGTGTCGATTTTAGTTTGGATAGATACTTCCGGTTGGCCAGAAAAGTCAGCATCTGAGGTCCGGCTGTTTCAATCTTATCAACACCCAGAATTTCAGTGCTCGGATTCCCTTCGAGCTTACATTCGAGCTTCTCTGCAATTTCACCTAATCTCATAACTCTTTCAAACCGCCGAGGCGCCAAGGTCGCCAAGAAAAAATCTATCTTTTTAAGTCTTGGCGTTCTTGGCGTCTTGGCGGTAAAAACATTATAGCATCGAGGGGCCCGGCCCTTTGGGGGCGAAGAAGCCGCTCGGGAAAAACTGATTTACCTTCTCTAAAATGTATTCGTTTACTTCGCGCGCCGTAGCCAGAGCGAGACAATGTTCCAGCACTTCTCGCGCATCCGAATAGTCTACGGAACGGATCATATGTTTGATCAGAGGAACAGAAACAGGATTCATGGAAAGTTCATCGAGCCCCAGACCAAGAAGCACAATCAAATTCTGAGGATCGGAAGCAACTTCACCGCATAACCCGACTTTCACTCCGACTTCATGAGCTTTATCCACGACGTATTTCATGATCCGGATCACAGCAGGATGCAGCGGATCGTAAAGATAAGACAGATGATCATTGTTCCGGTCGATTGCCAGGAGATACTGAATGAGATCATTTGTGCCGAGACTGAAAAAGTCGACTTCCTGTGCCAGCAAGTCGGCGGACAGAGCAGCCGAAGGAACCTCAATCATAATTCCGATGGAGATGTTCTCATTAAATTCTATTTTTTGCAGCCGCAATTCTTCTTTTGATTCCTCTAAGATTGCCTTCGTTTCGCGGAGTTCGCTCAAGCCGGAAATCATCGGGAACATAATCTTGAGCCGCCCATAAATGCTGGCGCGCAAGAGGGCGCGGAGTTGCGTTTTGAACATTTCTTTTCTTTGCAGGCAGAATCGAATTCCACGGATACCCAGAGCCGGATTCGGTTCATGATTCATTCCCATGGCGGGCGTGAATTTTTCCGCCCCGAGATCCGCAGTTCGAACAATAGCGGAATAAGGATAAACTTTTTCTGCTAATTTTCGGTAAACCACAAAATGTTCCTCTTCCGATGGAAGACGGTCCGGGTTTGATAAGTACAGAAACTCGGAGCGATAGATACCGATTCCGTGCGCCCCGGATCGAATTGCCGCTTCGAGCTCCTCCGGCAGTTCGATGTTTGCCTGCACCACAACTTTTCGCCCATCTTTCGTCATGGCAGGCAATTCTCTTTGCGTCAGCATGACCCGGGAATGTTCTTCGTAGTAATTCTTTTTGTTTTGATACTCTCGCAGCTGCGTGGTCGCCGGATCTACGATGACAATTCCTTCGTAACCATCGATGATCACGATTTCTCCCGACTTCGCGATGTCGTCGATGCCGGAGATACCTGTGACAGCCGGTACTTTTAAGGATCGCGCAATAATCGCAGTATGGCTTGTTTTGCCCCCAATCTGTGTTACGAAGCCGACGACCCTCGTATTTTGTAGTTCTACAATATCCGAAGGAGTCATCTGATACGACAAGATCACCGCGTCTTCATCAACTTGTGTCAGGTCATGAACATTAATGTGAGCCAGATTCGCCATAACCCTGTGAATAACATCCTCGACATCCGTCACGCGCTCCCTGAAGTATTCGTCTTTCATGTTTTCAAAGATGGTTGTCCATTGTTCGGCTGTCTCATTCAATGCCCATTCGGCATTCACTTTTTCTTTGCGGATCAAATCAATTGTGTTTTCGACAAGCAGCTTGTCAGAGAGCATCAACAGCTGCGAATCCATAATGTAGCCGTGTTCTTTGCCCAGACGATCGCTTAGTTGCTCTTTTAACAACGTAATTTGCGCCGTCGCTTTCTGGATCGCTTCTTTCAGACGCTGGATTTCGGATTCGACTTGCTGCTCTTCCAGGTCGATCCGGTACACAGCAACATCCTGCTTCTCCAGCAGCAGACTCTTCCCGATTGCAATCCCTGGTGAGATCGGTGTTCCCTTATACGTATTCTTCTTCACTATTCCCCTTCGTCAAATTTCCGGTTGATTAGATCGATAAGCACATCCATTGCTTCCTGTTCATCCTCTCCCTCAGTGATGATCGTCAGCAGAGAGCCCTGATGCGCCGCAAGCACCAGAACGCCCAGAATGCTCTTTCCATCGCTCTGCTGTCCGTCACGGCCGAGCAGAATCTTCGATTTGTATTTTGCAGCCAATTGCACAAGCTTGGATGCGGCGCGAGCGTGTAATCCTTTCTTATTTGTGATCTCAACGTCCTGCGTAATCATTATCTGCCTTTTTACAAGCGGGTAAACAAAGTAGCGCTGGCGTCCCGCCTGCGGAGCTCAGCGCAGACGAGACGTCTGCGCTACTTTGTTATTTATGCAAAGAAAGAATCTCACTCGCAAGATAAATGCTTTTTTTGCCCTGTTCATGAATGAGATGAGCGAGCTCCTTGAGTTTGTGCCGTTCTCCTACGTTCATGATTTTGATCAGCATCGGAAGATTTACACCGGTTATGATTTCCACTTTATCAGATAAAAAAGACAAACTGATATTGGAAGGCGTGCCCCCGAACATATCGGTCAGGATCAAAACTCCGTCACCTTGATCCACCTTGGCGATTGCCGTTGAAATGATTTTCTGAATGTCCGCCATGTCATCATTCCAGCCGACACTGATCGGAACCAGGTGATCGATGCCTTTTCCTACGATGATTTTCGTCGTTTCCAGCAGTTCCTGAGCGAGCCTGCCATGCGTGACGATTAAGATGCCAACCATTGTCTTACTCCTTATTCATATCTCTATGCTTACAGCGGACCATGTGCCCCTTTTCTTTCAATAGTTTTTCCAGATAATCGGCAATTGCCACAGACCGGTGCTTCCCGCCTGTGCAGCCTATCGAAAGCGTCAAATAGGATTTTCCTTCCCGTACAAATTTGGGCAACAAGAAAAATAGAAGGTCCGCCAGCTTCTCCCGAAACTGCATCCATTCTTCATTTTCAAAAACATATTCCTGGACCCTTGCATCGAGTCCCGTCTTGTTCTTCAGATCCTGAACAAAAAAAGGATTGGGAAGAAAACGAACGTCAAAAAGAATATCACTGTTAAAAGGGATTCCGTATTTGTAGCCGAAGCTGATCAACGAGATGATCAGAGGCTTCGCTTCGGCGGACGGCGAGTAGATCTTGTTGATGTGTTCGCGAAGCTCGTGAATGGTCAGATTCGATGTGTCAATGATTATGTCCGCCATGTCACGAAGGGCGCGAAGACGCTCCCGTTCTTCGACGATTCCTTGCAAAACCGGCCGGTCGAACGCAAGCGGATGAGGCCGTCGCGTTTCACTGAATCGCCGCACAAGTACTTCATCGGAAGCTTCCAGAAAAAGGATGGAGAAGTCATAGCCTTCCGCCTTCATGCTGTGATAAATTTCGGGGAAATCATAAATGAAATCTCGCTCGCGAATATCCATTGTCATGGCTACCCGTCGAATTTCTGCTCCTGGTTTCGTGCATAGCTGGACAAAGGTGGGAATGAGCTTTGCGGGCAGATTGTCCACGCAAAAGTATCCGAGGTCCTCGAAACACTTGTTCACGCCGCTTTTCCCTGATCCGGACAGACCTGTAATGATCAGGAATTGGGTCGGATTCTGAGGTTCCACCATTTGTTATATTCTAACCGCCAAGGCGCCAAAGTCCGCCAAGAGATAATCATAGTTCTATCTTGGCTTCTTGGCGTCCTGGCGGTTAAATTACTTGATTTTGGGCCCCGCGATCTCGTCGATCTTTTGTACGAGGTCCCCTGGAGGCGTTGTAGCCTTGCGAGCGAAGCAGGTAATTCCGAGAAGCTACTTCAATTAAGATAGCAATATTTCGTCCCGGCGCAACCGGCATCCGTATCAGTGGCGGATCTTTCTAACCCGAGCATCAGATTTACCTCGGTAGCCAATTGCCACAAGTTCTCATTTTCAGCGAGTGTGGTTGACATAATCCAAGAAAAGTTAAAGATAGAACCAGTACGATATCAGTGGCAACCTTACTCCTCAGTTTTCCATGCAAATCAAAATGAACTTTGGATACCCGTCATTGATAGAAAAAACGATCAGCATGGAGTCGCGTACCTGGGCGAACAATAGTTTAGTTTTGAAAAATTGATGACCAGGCAATCGCTTTGGTATTTTTTAACAATGGCTATTGTGTCAGTATTCCCCATCGCTTTAGCATTTTCCGATTCGAGTGTAATTTATGCAATTTCTCACGTGATCAAGGAGCCGTTCGGATACATGTAAAGAATCACGGCGATCGAACGATCACATTACACCGCTTTCTTGTAGTTTTTCTTGACTCGCAAGGAAACAGTATCGACGAACAGGATGTTCGGTGTAATGAAGATTGCACGCTACTACCACTTGAAAAGAAAGAGTTCGGGCCGTTCACTCCTCCTCCAGGTACAGATCGTATTAAGGTTCGTGATTTTGAATACACATAGGGAACTTCCTATTCTTGGCGTCTTGGCGGTTAAATTACTTGATTTTGGGGCCCGCGATCTCGTCGATCTTTTGTACAAGGTCCCTGGAGGCGTTGTAGCCTTGCGAGCGGAGCAGGTAATTCCGGGAAGCTACTTCAATTAAAATAGCAATATTTCGTCCCGGCGCAACCGGCATCCGTATCAGTGGTAGGTCGAACCCGAGGATTTCATAGCGGTTCTCTTCCAGCCCCAGCCGGTCGTACTCGACATCCGGCTTCCATCGTTCCAGCGATATCACCAGCTCAACTTTCTTGTTCAAGCTGATGGCTGAAATACCGAAGAGATCCCGGATGTTGATCACACCAAGACCACGGAGCTCCATATGATACCGGATCAAATCGGGAGCCGTTCCGATCACGATCGTGTCCGTTGTCTTTTTGATGATGACGATGTCATCCGAGATCAGGCGATGACCGCGCACGATCAGATCCAGCGCGCACTCGCTTTTTCCAATGCTGCTCTCTCCGATTAACAGAACTCCCAGACCGAAAATATCGAGCAGATCGCCGTGCAAATAAGTCCTGGGCGCAAGCATGTCCGAAAGAAAGGTCGTCATCTTTTCGATGCAAACCGAAGTAACGTGAGGAGTTACCATCAAGGGAATCTGATGCTTCTCTGCTTCCAGCAGGATTTCTTCGGTCGGTTGCATTCCTCTTGTGATGATGAAACAGGCAACATCCACGGAACAAAGTTGATGGAGTACGTCGCGCCGTTTCTCCGGTTCCATCTGGCGTAGGAAGGCGAGCTCGCTCTCACCTAGAATCTGGACGCGTCCCGGACGAACATACTCAGTAAATCCCGTAAGAGCGAGGCCGGGTTTCTGAATTTTTGGGAAGTTGATTCTCTTGCTGAGTCCCTGTTTCCCGGTGATCAGCTGAAGATTCAGGTGGGTTGCTTTTTCGGAAAGTAGCTCCGATACATGAATATAAGGGCGGTCAATGTTTTGAACTTGCATACTATGAACCGCCAAGGCGCCGAGTCCGCCAAGGAATAATTATGTCTTTGTTTCTGCAAACTTGGCGTCTTGGCGGTTGAACTTGCATTTATTTTACTAAGGTACTCTCTTCTTCGCGAATCAAATCTACAAGTTCTTTTTTCCCGGGTCTCTTCTGAAGTTGTGCCATGAAATTCGTGGATTTGAGTAGCCGTGATAGAGCGGCCAGCGCCCGCAGATGAAGCACGGAAGAACTGGCCGGTGAAAGCACAAGAAAGAAGAAGAATGTTTTGTTTCCATCAATCGCTTTAAAATCGACTCCGGAAGAGGAATACCCGACGGCTAGAATTACTTCATTCAGACTTTCGACTTTGCAGTGAGGAATTGCTACGCCATTTCCAATACCGGTGCTTTCCTGATTCTCACGCTGAAGCAAACGGTCATAGAGTACATCAGGGTTAGAAAATTTTCCCGCATCGCGGATCGACTGAGCGAACGACCGCAAAATGTCTGCGACATTCGTTCCCTTTAAGTCGGGAAAAATCAAATCTTCCGTGATAACTTCCGACAACTTCATACTATTTCTAGCTCATTTTGAACAGAAGATCGCAAAGATCGCGAAGTCAAAATTTCTATTTCTTTGCGTCCTTTGCGTACTTCTGTTCAAAAATTTGTCCGTCTTTGGCTAAATTTCTATTTCTTTGCGTCCTTTGCGTACTTCTGTTCAAAAATTTGTCCGTCTTTGGCTAAATTTCTGAATCTACCAAACCGTAGTTTCCATCCTTTCGTCTGAACAGGACGAAAATTCGATCGTTCCCTGTATCGCGATAAATCAGGAATTCCACTTTCAAGGATTCCATTTGCAGAACAGCTTCATCCTGGGACATCGGCTTGACATCCTGTTTCCGGCTGCGGATTACCCGGGGAGGAGCCAATTTCTCGGACGTCGCCATATTTTGCACAAGCTTGGTTCCCTTCGTGGGAGCCAAACGCTTGCGACCGATCATTTTTTCTTTGTGCCGCTTGACTTGTTTTTGCACCTTATCAACGACAGCATGAATCGATTTATAAATATCCGGAGTAGATTGAACCGCTGTAAACCGCGCGTTGCGGTCATGAACCAGCAGCTCGGCTTTGTAAAGATGTTTGCTCTGAGCCATCGTTAACGTCACGTTAATCAGCTCGTCCAAAGATTCAATCTTCTTTAGCTTTTCACGCGCAAATTTCTTAATCTGTTCTGAAAGCTCAAAACCACGACTCGTAAAATTAACGTTCATATCAAACCTCGATCTCTATTGTCTGCAGACCCCGGAAGGAGAGGGTTATCTTTTTGTTTACAACCCCCTCCTAATCTCCCCCTTGATAAGGGGGGAGGAATCACAGTGGTGACCTCTCCGCAAGTGAATCTCTTGAATGTTATTTCATTGCGAGATAACAGATCGCCTCTGGTGGGAAGCCGGTATCTTCATGTCTTCTCTATATTTTGCAACTGTTCTTCGCGAGATTTTAAGTCCCTCCCTTTGAAAAGCAGACGTGATTTCGGAATCACTGAGAGGCTTTAGTTGATCCTCGGATTCAATCATCTTACGAATTTTTTCTTTAATGGAAAGTGAACTGATGTCTACGCCACGGGAATTTGATAAAGAGCTGTGAAAAAAGAATTTCATTTCATACACACCCTGGGGAGTATGCATGTATTTATTTGTGACCGCGCGCGAGACGGTCGATTCGTGCATTCCGATATCATCAGCCACGGTTTTGAGGATCAGCGGTTTGAGAAACTGCGTTCCGTAATCAAGAAAACCCCTTTGATGGCGCACAATACTTTCCGCAACTTTATAGATCGTTTTCTGCCGTTGATCGATACTTTTGATCAACCACAACGCCGATTTAATTTTGTCTTTGATATAGTTTACGGTTTCTTCCGGAGTTCCTTTTTCTTCGAGCATTCTTCTGTACAAAGGATTGATGCGCAATCTGGGGATGCCATCGTCATCGAGAAGAATTTTGTATTCTCCATCCATTTTCACCACATAGACATCCGGAGTGACGTACTGTGGAGCAGAGGAGCTGTATTTCAGTCCGGGAACCGGATCGAAATGCTTGATTGCTTCCATCCATTTCTGTACTTCCGGCAAAGAACATTTTAGACGGCGGGAGATTTCCTGGTAATTATGATTTCGTAAAAGATCCAGCATCTCCCGGATCATAATCTCCACCGGTGTTCCCGCGAACCCGTAGTAAATAGTTTGAATCAGGAGGCATTCCTGTAAATCGCGCGCGCCTACCCCTACCGGATCCAGCTCCTGAACGAACTTCAAGGTCCGTTCCACATCCAGAAGCTCAAAGGGACCTGCTTGAGCGATTTCTTCAATGGAACTTTGCAGATAACCCTTATCATCGAGATTTCCGATAATTTCATTGGCAATAGAAAGGTCCGGCTCCGGCGGGTTTAACACGCCAAGCTGCCATTCCAGATGATCCGTTAGCGTGGTCTGTGTGGCTAACGTGTTTTCAAAGGAAGGATATTCGGTGATTTCTCTTGGAACATTCGGATTGTAGCTGAGATCGAAGTAGTCACGAAAAAAAGCTTCGTAATCGAAGGTATCTTCTACCTTTCGATCATTTTCAATGTTTGTATTTTCTTCCGCGATCTCCATTTCTTTTTCGGCATCGTACTCTTCATCTTCTACAGTGGTAACCTGTTCCTCAAGAATCGGATTGACCTGCATTTCTTGTGCCAGGTAATTTTGGAGTTCGAGTCGCGCGAGCGGGAGGAGTTTGATGGCTTGCTGCAGAGACGGAGTCATGTGCAGCCGGGGGCCAATCTTCAAATGGAGCTTTTGCTGAATCGACATAGAACCTAATACAGTTTAAACGATTCTCCCAAGTAAATCTTCTTCACCTCGGGATCGTTTGACAGATCGAGCGGTGAACCGGCCCGGAAGATTTCCCCGTTATTTATGATATAAGCCCGATCCGTTATTTTCAAGGTTTCGCGGACGTTGTGATCCGTGATCAAAACGCCGATTCCTGAGTCACGTAATTTTGCAACAATCTCCTGAATATCGGCAACCGCGATCGGATCGATTCCGGCAAAAGGCTCATCAAGCAACATGAAACTGGGGGACGTAGCAAGTGCGCGGGCGATTTCAACACGTCGTCTTTCACCACCGGACAGAGTGTAAGCCTTGCTGCTGGAAACGTGTTCTATTCCTAATTCTGCGAGCAAACTGAAAGTTCGTTCGCGGCGCTCCTTTCTTGTGTAGTTCATGGTTTCCAGAATGGCCATGATATTTTCGTACACGGTTAGTTTTCGAAAGACAGAGGGTTCCTGTGGTAAATAACTGATTCCTTGCCTCGCGCGCAGATACATGGGCAAATCGGTGATGTCCATGTCATTCAACAGAACGTAGCCCGAGTCCGGCGAAGTGAGGCCCACCACCATGTAGAATGTGGTGGTTTTGCCTGCGCCGTTGGGACCAAGGAGTCCAACAACTTCCCCCTGGAACAGCTGAAGTGCTACATCGCGGACGACAACTCGCCCTTTATAGCTTTTGGTTAGGTTTTCGGTCTTTAGAACCTGCATCCGGAACTTTCTTGCTGGGGGATTTTGGTGACGCTAATGGATTGCTTGCCGTTTCTAACATCTCAAGCGTCGTTGTGGCCCGGCCGTCCTCCTGACCGTCGATGAGGATTCTACCATCCGCTAAAAAGAGGGTCAACACATGACCGAGAATGTCCGCTTTTCCAGGCTCCGAAAGTTTCGGATTCCCTTCCAGAATTAACCTTCTATCGCCTGCAAAGAATGTTGCCATTTTGCCGCTTCCTCTTTTTTGCTCCGTCTGAATTGTCACTTTCCCTTGGGCGTAAAGCCGGTCAAACTCAGAGGACTTTTCCTTCAGATAAAAATCAGCTTTTTCTGAATTGATTTTTGTGGACGGAGTAATGACCTTCACATCCTTTTCAAAATGAATGATCCGATCCTTTTCCACGTAGTTCATAATTGCAGCATCCACCGAAATCGGACCATCCTGCCCCTTTTCCGGTGTCACCATTAGCTTGTTTTCCTCTTCAGCGGAAGCAGTTTCGGCAGCTTTCTTTTTTTCCTTCTTTATCGCTTTAGTGACTTCTTCTGCGACTCCCTCTTTCTGATTGTAGAAAATTGTGTGGACTTTATCATAGGCGGACAAAGTTTTTTCTTTGTCATTGATCGTCATTTTGGCGGCGGTGATGACGTTTTTTTCCTGCCACAGTTTGGCTTTGCCTGTATACACGGCTTCCGACTTGTTGGAGTCCCAATCCATTTTTTCTGCGCTGATGTAGACCGGCTGATTGGAAGGAGAGGCAAAGGGAAACGTTGTCGGTGTTTTCCCTTCTTTTTTTACAAATTCGCTTTTAACGTTTCCATCCGCGTGTATAGCGGAGGTTTGTTCGTACAGGAACATTTTTTCGGAGGTGATGTTCAGAGAAGTGTCTTGAATCTGCGGCGAACCGATCAAATCCGTTTTCCCTTCTTTCCCGTAATAAATGGCTCGCTCACTGGAGACAGTGCGTTCATTTTGCACGTGTTTGAACTCGCCGTTGAAATGGATTTCCTTCACATCACCCGTCGCAGGGACGAAAGTTGCATTCAGATCCCTGCAATAAATTGTTTGAGGGGAACCGGTTCTCCTGGCAGGTCCGGCCGGTTGCACCGTCACGGAGACGTTGTCCGAAGCATGAAATTCTTCCATATCTCCGGCGCCATTGAAGGACGCATCAAACCGGTCTCCTTTGATGATTCGGTGTTCAAAAGGTTTGTTTCTTTTATCGAAAGTGTGCAGAACAAAGGTGCAATTTCCGGTTGAGTGAAAGGAACGGATGGTGCTTCCATCTTCGAAAAAGAATAGTTCCACCTGATCGGCGTCCAGATCTTTGCCGGAAGTTTCGTCCGCAGTAAATACATTGGACATCCTGGGCGCCTGAATAGGGAGCACAGGCGTAGGGAGCGCAGGCGTCACGCCTGCATTATGGACCGCGGGCGTCTCGCCCGCCTTCTGCTTCCCCTTCCCCGGCCTTGCAAACTTAATTTTCACATTGTTGCGCGCAACGATCTTTTCTACATCATTGTCGCTGGCCTTGAAGCTCACTTCTATCCGGTCCGCATGAATCCAATCACGGCCTTGAGTGACTTCCACATTTTCATCGAAATAGGCAAAACCATTTTTGCGATCTACCGCTCCACGCATTCCGGTAACCAGGATCGGCTGCCGGTTTTCACTTGCTTTATTGATGTATTGAATCTGTGGGTCCTGGGGGAGGACCAGCATTTCTTCTTCAATTTTATACACGAACCCGCGCGCTTTTCCGTTCATCGTTTTCCAGTGAAAACGGGAAGGACTCGAGGTGTGAAACTGACGGAGCCGGCTGTCGTATCTCAATAGATTCGAGGTCACGGTCATGTCGGTCTGCGATTTCACAACCACATCATCAATCACAGTAATGGTGTTGAAATCGCGAGAGATGTTGCATTTCTTGCCGGTAACACGAATCGTTTCTTTTTGATTTTCGTCAAAGAAGATAAACAGCGGCCTTTCAAGCTGCTGGCTCTCGTTTCTAAATTTCTTGTTTCGTTTTGCTTTTACCTGATAAACCTTTAGTCCCTTGTCAAAATGAATGTACTCGATCCCTTTTACTTCATTAGTGACTCTACCCGGAGGGCGCGGAGGATTCACGCCAGAGTCCTTAGTCTCTGTTCGGCCGTAGTTCCAGTAGACGTAAGCGCTAAAGCCGATTAGCCCGACCATAAGCAATCGGGGAATCCACTTCAGGATCGTGAAACTGCGGAGTGCTACTTTTCTTTGCATATTTAATCGTGGATCGTAATCATGATCGTAATCGTAGTCGTAATCCTGAATCGTGATCCAACGAATTAAGATAGAGATTTTCGATCACGATTACGATCACGATCCACGATTATGTTACGCTCTGATGCCCAAGGTGTCCAGAACAGCCGGTTTCTCTCTCCAGTTCTCCTTCACCTTGACGACGAGTTCGATGTAGATTTTGCTTCCCAGGAGATCTTCAATATCCCGGCGGGCCAGAGTGCCTATTTTCCGGATCATTTCTCCCCCTTTGCCGATGATGATCCCTTTTTGTGTGTTTTTTTCGACCCAGATTTCCGCATAAATGGAAATCAATTTTGGTTTCTCCTCAAAAGTAATCACTTGCACGGCGGTGGAATAAGGTATTTCCTGATGAGTAAGCTGAAAAACTTTTTCTCGAACCATTTCAGCTACCAGAACTCGTTCCGGCACTTCGGTCAGATCTTCTTCACCAAACATCGCCTCTCCCTCAGGCAAATGTTTGAAAATGGATTGCCTCAAATCGTCAATATTCTCCTCTTTCGTTGCCGAAACCGGGACAATTTCCAGAAAATCGTAGGCCTTGCTGTAAACGTCCACCATGGGAAAAAGTTTATCTTTTGCGATCAAATCAATTTTGTTGATCACCAGGATCATTGGGGGTTTCTTGGACTTGATGTGTCCCATGATGAAATCATCGACCTGAGCGTCCCGTTCTGCATCGATCACCCAGAGCGCAAGATTTACATTGCTGATGGCATTCAATGCAATACTCACCATTCGCTTATTCATCACTCCAAGAGCTTTATGAATGCCTGGCAGATCCCAAAAAACAACTTGTCCCTCTTTGTTTGTAAGAATCCCGCTAATTCTATTTCGCGTGGTTTGGGGTTTCGATGATACAATGGCCAGCTTTGTTCCGAGCAAAGCGTTAAAAAGCGTAGATTTCCCTACGTTCGGACGTCCTATAAAACTAACAAATCCAAATTTCATCGATTTTTTAATTTTTACGTTTCGGCGACATCTGCATCTTCTGCGGTCGCGGGGATTTCCCGGATGCGAACGCGATGGATCCGACGTTTGTCCGCTTCCAGAATTTCCAGATTCAGGTTCTGGTATTTTACGATCTCGCCCACAAGGGGAATTCTTCCTACAACGGAGAAGATCAAACCGCTGATCGTCTCAAAATCCTCATCGGTAACCTGAACTGCAAAGAGTTCTTCGAGTCTTTCGATCGGAAATTTACCGGTAACGACATAGGCGCCATCTCGTTCGCGATGCCCTTCGTCAGGCGCTTCATCAAACTCGTCTCCGATCTCGCCCACGATCTCTTCCAGCAGGTCCTCTAAAGTCACAAGTCCGGAGGTGCCGCCGTATTCATCAATGACGATCGCCATTTGTGCGTGGGCTTCCCGGAACTCCCGCAACAAAGTGAAAACCTTTTTTGTTTCAGGAACAAATTGAGCCGGACGCATGATCGTATCCACCGTGGAATTTTTTTCAGTTTCCGGAATCCTGATAACAAAATCCATGACTCCGACAATTCCAACAATATTGTCCACTCGCTCCTTATACACAGGAACTCTGCTGAAGTTGTGTTCCTTAAAGAACTGGTGGAGCTCATCCAGTGTGGCTGAAGCTGAAATGGTTACCATATCCACACGCGGGGTCATGACTTCACGCACAGTTGTGGTCTCAATGGTGCTAACCGCTTTGATAATGTCTCCCTTGAATTCCTGAGATTCCACCTGCTCCAGCTCACCGTTCGTCTTTTTTTCTTCTTCTTGTGGCTCATGGCGGAGCACAGGAGAAGAAAGTTTATCGATAACCCATAAGGCCGGATAAAGAACATAACTGATGGCCTGAACCGAAATCCTGAAAATCTTGTATGCCGCAGGTTTTGCAAACCAGTTCGGCAAAAGATAAAGTAACGGGATTATGAAAAACACGGCAGCGATGGCGGCAACAAGATGAAACTGTGTTGCCCTTTGAAACAGCAGGAGCACCACCGGCAACGCAAAAATCAGCCTGCACAGTTGCAAAACTGCAAGCAGCTTCTCTTCACTTTCAAAAAGGGTGGAAAGGGGACTGAGTTTGTAGGATTCCGTTCTCCGTTCTAAAGGGAGTGTGATCGTCGCGAGTAGATCATGAGTGATGACCGAGAAACTCAAATACGCATAAAAACAGACAACAAAGAGAAAAACATACCAGACGGCTTGAATGAGTTCTATCATTACAGCGTTGCTTTCCGAAGCTTGCGCTCGACACGTTCCATCTGTCCATCATCGACTTCGTGATCGTACCCGAGTAAGTGTAAAACTCCATGCAAGAGCAGGATTTTAAGTTCTTTCTGGATTGTGTGCCCTTTTTCATGGGCCTGAATCGCTGTTCTTTCCATGGAAATCAAAATATCCCCCAGATAAAAAGTGTGCCGCCGGCTTCCCTTCGAGAGCTCTTCCTGTATTTCATTCACAGGAAAAGACAACACATCCGTGGGGTAATCCTTTTGCCGGTACTCCCTATTATAACAACGCATTTGCTGATCATTCAAAAGCACGACGCTAACCTCAGCAGGCACCGTGCCGTCAATCGCCATACGAAGATCTGCTTGTGGTGCGGGCGATTCGCCCGCCAGCCACGATAGTGCACGGTCATTTTTTTGCGGACGAGTCGTCCGCACCACATTTTTCAAAAATCTCGGCGGCGGGACGCCTCCAGTACAAATTTCTTTCCACGCTCTGCGTAGGTAGTTGCGTAGTGAAGCCGGATTAATTCGCCATTTTCTCTGAAAAGTCTTGAGATTCACCTGAAGATTTGGTCGTATCATCTTTATTGAATTCGTAACCCGGATAGGCAATTCGGTGGTGGAAAACGCTTTCCAGTTTGCGCACAAAGGCATCCGCAATCAAGTTGAGATCCTTCATCGTGAGGTTCGATTCATCCAACTGGCCATCTTCGAAAATGGCCCGGAAGAGCGTATTGACCATGTTCCGGATGCGCGCGGGACTTGGATCGGTCAGGGTACGTGACGCCGCTTCAGTCGCGTCTGCCAGCATCAGAATGGCCCCCTCTTTCGTTTGAGGTTTCGGCCCCGGATAACGGTAATCTTCCTCTTTTACTTCTTCGATCTCCGGGTTTTCCATGTCTTTTGCTTTTTTATAAAAGTATGTGATGAGGCGCGTTCCGTGATGCTGCGGGATCATATCGGCGATTTCGGATGGAAGACGGAGCATCTTTGCGACTTCCTGTCCTTCTTTGACATGGTTGATGATGACGAGTGCGCTCATGCGTGGGTTGAGCGTGTCATGCTTATTGAATTCACGCTGGTTTTCCACATAATATTCGGACTTTCGGATTTTGCCGATGTCATGATAAAGAGCGGCGACGCGTAAGAACAGCGGATTGGCGCCCACTTTCTCGGCCGCAGCTTCGGCGATTGTTCCCATCACGATGCTGTGATGGTAGGTGCCGGGTGCTTCGAGCGCCAGTTGGCGCAGCACCGGAAGATCGAGGTTGCTGAGTTCCAGAAGTTTGATATCGGTCGTGATGTTGAACCACCACTCAAACAACGGCGAAAGAACGGAAGCCACTGCAGCGGAAAGCATTGCAGAGATAAAAGTGCACAGAGCGTGAAACAGGATTTCGCTCCACACAAGTGGTGATTCTTGCAGAAGATGAATCGTAAATACCGTTAACAAATTCGCAAGCCAGATCCAGAAACAACTTCGAAGTAATGCCGACCGCTGATAATAGCGTTTGATCGTGAAAGCCGCCACGATGCCGCTCACCAGACAGTAGAAAGCAAGATAGAAATCTCCTCTGGTCAAAATTCCCACCAGAATTGCAAAAACAAGAGAGTAGATTGTAGCAATCTGTTTATCGGTAAGGATCGATAGTAGAAGAGCTCCGATCGCAAAAGGGATGGCCACCTGATAAGGCAGCATTTGGCTGAGCGGACCAAAAGAAAAGACCACGGAGAGCGAAGAAGCAACAAAAAATCCCAGCTTAACGAGCAGCATGTGAACGAGCAAAATCAATCCACACATCTGAAACAAGGCTTTGTTGCGAAGTTTGATTTCCGACCACTGATGAACGTTCAAGTACTTTTTCAGCGAGATTAGATAAATGGAAAGAAGAATCAGGATTCCGATGGAATAACGGATTGGCGGCCCGGGCTGCACCGCGTCACGAATCGCGTTCAGCTGCGTTTGAATGGCAGGAGTGACCTCTTCCCCATCCCTGACAATGACTTTTCCTTTTTTGATCTGATAGAAAACAGGTTCTGCATTGTCTTCGGCGGCCTGCCTTCGGGACTGGCTTTCAGCGCTGTTGTAGTAAATCGTAGGAACGAGCAAGGAATTCAACAAATTCAAGTGATGTTCGAAATTCACGTTGTGGTTCCAGGCATCTCTTTGCAGCTCCGTGATCATGATTTCCTGCATGCTGATAAGATCCTGGACCGATGTTACGGGCAGATCTTCTTCCTTGTTGGTCCCCCTGTTTCGGA
This sequence comes from bacterium, assembly GCA_022616075.1. NCBI lineage: Bacteria > bacterium. Next base: position 6,676 of record JAKEFK010000266.1, on the reverse strand, counting down.
TGGTGAGTCCTTTCGGAGCGGTTTCGAACAAAATTTCCCGGCTCGTTACAATGTATTGCGACATCGCTTTCTTGAGATGTTCGCTCAAATATTTTTCGAGACGCTCGTTGTTCTCATTCTTCATTACTTCTTCCACAAACGCGGGGTCTACGGAGATTTTCCACTGCGACTGAATGTCTTCCGCAATTTTTTGAGAATTGCTTCTGACATTGGCGCGCTGCTGGTTCCGCAAATACACGAAAATCTCGTGTAGACGCGATACGGAAGAGTTGGCAAGATTCGCTTCATAATCGTAAACGGGAAGCACTTTCTGTTGTTCTTCTTTTCTCTTCTTTTCAGTAGTGCGTAAGTCCGGAATCTGAATGTCTCTGGGTGCGCGGACGGTGCTGTGGGCGATGTCACCAACGTTGTATTCAGGGATAGGCGTTTCGGAGCGCGTGCCGAATAAAAGCAGCAATACAAAAAGGAAAAGTAAACCCCACCAGAAATCTTTGTCCCGCAGCACTTTCGAAACTTGTTGCCTGATCCTGATTGCGGTGTTTTCAGTTTCCGGCGGATTGAATATCTTTATCTTGTGTTTCATGAATTAGTGCCACAGTAATGAGTCATGAGCAATGAGACCCTCAACACGGACTCATCACTCATTACTCATTGCTTTGAACTTCTTCAGATGCTCTCCACAGGATCCAGGGTTACCGGTGCAGTCTTTCGCTGACTTCCTGGATAGTCTTCATACGCGCGAATAATCTTTTTGACCAGAGGATGTCGGACAACGTCGTGTTCATTGAAGTACTGAAAGGAAATTTCGTCCACGTGGCTCAAAATGTCAATGGCTTCCCTCAACCCTGAAATTTTCCCCGGCGGCAGGTCAATCTGTGTGATATCGCCGGTAACCACGGCTTTTGAATTGAAACCGAGTCTTGTCAGAAACATTTTCATCTGCTCGGATGTAGTGTTCTGAGCCTCATCCAGAATGACAAAACTATCGTTGAGCGTTCGTCCTCTCATGAATGCAATAGGGGCAATTTCAATGAGTCCTTTTTCAATGAATTTGGAGGCCTTGTCCAGCTCGACCAAATCATACAGGGCATCATAGAGCGGACGCAAATAAGGATTCACCTTCTCGAGCAGGTCCCCAGGCAAAAATCCGAGTTTTTCACCGGCTTCCACTGCGGGCCTCGTTAGGATGATCCTGCTGATGGCGCGATTCGTTAGCGCCGAAAGAGCCATTGCCATCGCAAGATATGTTTTGCCTGTCCCGGCAGGACCGACCGCGAACACGAGATCGTAATTGTGCATTGCTTCAATGTATTTTTTCTGATTGAAGCTCTTTGGAACGACGTGCTTCTTGCTTGAAGGAATGATTCTCTGGCTCAAGAAAAACTGATTGAGATCCACATCTGGATTCTGTTCCATCAGGCTGGCTGCCGTTTTGATGTCGCCGGAAGTGATCGTGTAACCGCTTTGCAAGAGATCCATAAGCTTGCGTATCAGAACCTCGGTATGTTGAACCGATTCTTCCTCGCCTTCGATGAAAATTTCGTTGCCCCGGCCGGACACTCGAACACCGATATACTTTTCCATTGTTTTCAGGTTCTCATCCATTCTTCCGATGAGTGATTCGAAGAACTGCTGCGGAACCTGAATCTTCTTCATCATAATTAGAACTGGTAGGGGCAGGCCTTGTGCCTGCCCGCGCGGGCGACCACGAGGGTCGCCCCTACAAGTACTTCAAAACGGAACATCATCTTCACCCGTACCACTTGTTTCCGGCGGCAGGGTATCGATGGGCGGTTCCCCGCCTGCAGATTCAAGACCAGGTTTGCGTTCGAGCAGGCCAAATTCTGTAGCTTTGATTTCGGTCACATATCGTTTGACACCGTCACGGTCATCGTAGCTTCTGGTCTGCAATTTGCCTTCTACATAAAGATAGGTTCCTTTTTGCAGATATTCCTGACAGAATTCCGCCAGTTTTCCCCATGCGACGATCTTATGCCACTCCGTCCTTTCCTGCTTTTCCCCTGTGTTCGAGGTCCAGTACTCGTTTGTAGCAAGACTGAAATTGGCAACCGGAGCGCCCCCCTGCGTATAACGAACCTCGGGAGCGCGTCCCAGGTGACCAATCAAAATGACTTTGTTAATGGATTTCATCTTTGCCCCCTTTTCATTCCAGGCCAAGCTCCTCAAGCCTTTGTCGTGCTATCTCGGCTTCTTTGGTAGATGGATAGCGCTGGACAATTTGCTGGAGCTCAATAACGCCCTGGCCTTTCTTGCCCAGCGAAAAAAGTGAAAATGCCTTCTTCAATCGTGCTCCTGAAACCCTGTCCGAGTCCGGATAGCTTTTGATGACCTTATCATATTCTGAAACGGCATCTACGTATTCTTTCATTCCATAGTAGGATTCGCCGATCATGAATTGAGCATCATCGGATAGCTTGGAATTCGGAAATTGATCCAGCAAATCCTGAAACCCGCGTAACGCCTGCTCAAATCTTCCCTTTGTGTACTCTCCCATCGCATTTTGATAGACCTGCTGCTCACCAATACCAGCCGCTGTTGGCTGAGGTGGCGCTGGATTGGGATTCTGGCGGGGCTCTTCTACCGGATTAGTAGCACCGGGCGGCATCCCGCCAGCGGCAGGAACCGATAAATCGCGAACACGGCGATTCGTATCCTCTACCTTTTCATGAAGCGCCTGGAGCTCATTCAGAATCTTTTCCAGTTTTGCGTTAAGAGTTGCCTGTACCTGACGCAATTCTTCCGTGGAACCCTGAACACTTTTCACTGTTGCTTCCACAGAAGCGCTGTTGTCTTTTAACTTCTTTTCCAGATCCCAGAACTGCTGTTGAATCTCCAGCAGGTTTCTCTGAATCTGCGCCATGTCTTCTTTGGTGCCTGCGTAAGCAGTCACACCAAAGGCGACAAATAAAAACAGAACCAAAATACGTTTCATAACTTTAATTTAACCGCCAAGTCGCCAGGAACGCCAAGACTTTGGAGTCTATTTCTTGGCGCCTTGGCGTCTTGGCGGTTTCATTCTCAAATAGAAAAGGCGAAACGTTTGTGGGATAGCGACTGAAGCCGCTACTACAAACGTCCCGCCGGTAAATCTTTCAATTACTTTCTAACAGCGACAAAATGCGCTCTCCGGTTTTGCGACCAGGCATCTTCGCCTTGCCCCTGCGCAAACGGACGGCTTTCTCCATAACTGAGAGTACTGAGCCGGTTGTCAGGAATACCCAGTGTAACCAAATAATCCTTTGCGGAGTCGGCTCTTCGTTCTCCGAGAGCCAGATTGTATTCATCCGTGCCGCGTTCATCACAATGTCCTTCAATCAACACTGTAACTGTGCCGCACGTTGGTGATTTCAGCACTCGAGCATTGTTTTGCAACGCCGCTATCTGGTCTTCGCGGATCTCAGATCTGTTGAAATCAAAGAAAACCGGTTGCAGTTGCCTGGTGCATTCTTCAAAAATATCCGCTGTTTGAGGTTCCCCTTCTGTAGGCCTCTCTACAAGAGGCGGCGCCTCACCTGTGGTTGGTGGCGCCGAAGTCTCCGGCATCGGTTCGGGTATGGGCTCTTTCTTCTTGCAACCTGAGTAAACAAACGCTACGGAAAAAATCATCAGAACAATCAGTAAAGCTCGTGCTCTCAACTTCCTCCTCCTTCTATATCTATCTATATCAACTTCGAGTTATTCTCCTGCAGCCCAGGAGGGACTGGTGTTATTACCATCTCGCGTCAATTGACGGAGCTTGGTACCATCATACAACATCGACCAGATCTGGTACTTCCCGGTTCGGTTTGATGCGAATGCAATATGTCTGCTATCAGGAGACCAGCATGGATTCTCGTTGCTTCGTTCACTCTGGGTCAACCGTGTCACCACACTGGTATCCATCTCAACGACATATATATCAAAAATATTACCTGAACGCGAAACATATGCAAGCTTTGATCCGTTTGGAGACCAGGCCGCGGATTCATTATATTCCCCGACGAAGGTAAGCCGTCGCTCGTTGGTTCCATCATTATTCATGATGTAAATCATGGGATTGCCGCTGCGGTCCGACGTAAAAGCGATTTGTCCGCTGGCCGGATTCCACGCCGGAGATGTGTCGATTCCCCTGTGAAACGTGACCTGTTGCGGGTTTCCGCCATTGGCGTTTGCCACATAAATCTCGGCATTTCCGTTGATATTGGACGTAAACGCAATCCGTCCACCGTCGGGCGACCAGGCAGGAGCCGAGTTTAAAGTTCCCTTGGAGAAAAAGGTGTACTTTTTCGCATCATAAATGGAATAGACCACGAGGATCTGCCCGCTCCCTTCCATTGCAATTCGATAGGTGGTGTAAACGACCTTTTTTCCATCAGGGGAAAGCTCCGGTGAAAGATTGATCGCTTTACTTACGGTAATCTGTTTCTGGTTGTAACCGTCATAATCCATGAGCCAGATTTCTCGTGTGGCGCTTCCCCCACGATCCGAAGAAAATGCGATTTTGGAAGTAAAAATTCCGCGCACTCCCCACAACCGGTAAAGGATTTCATCTCCGAACCGGTGAGCAATCTGGCGGATAAATTTGCGATCCCATTTGTAAACCTTTCCCACAATCAAACTCTCGGATTGCAAATCATAAAAACGCGCTTCAACACTGATCTGCGCTGTTGTCGCTCCAACCTTCAACAGCGCAATGTATTTTGCACGCGAAGTTTTCCAAGGCGCAAGATTAACGCTTCCGGTGAATGCCGGATAAGACGAGTTATCTACAATTTCAAAGAGTCCGGAGTAGTCCAAATCCGCTGCCAGCGTGCTTTCCAGCTCATCTGCCGCGGCTCTTGCGTCCGGTGAATCTAAATGGGAGCGCGCAATCAGAACGGGATGCGGTTTGAAGTCAGGACTAAGGATGGTACCAAGATCGATTGGTTTTTCTTGCGAGCGCGAAACTAGCGGAGAAAACACAATAAAAAAAAGAACGATTCGAAGTATTGATTTCATTCAATTTGCTCCGGTTTGAAAAGTCACACGTAACGGCAATTCGGGTTCCGTAAACTGAGTTGGTAAAGGTGGAAAGGGAACGGCCCCGAGAATCGCGCTTTCGCAGGATCGATCCACTGTTACAAGTCCGCTCGTTTCCTGCACCTTCACCTCTCTAACCTGGCCATTCCTTTTGATGATGAAATAAACTACTGTGATGTATTGCTGTTGGTTATTCTCTCCCAAATAGGGTTTTCGCCAGGCCAATTCGATTTTCGTGAAAACGATATCAAGATACCATTGATAGGGAAAGGGAATACCTGTTCCTGTGCCGCCATCCCCCGGGCCTCCCATTCCGATACCAACTCCCGATTTTCCAAGGCCCTTAGTGCCCGACTTGCCTGCATCTTCCCGCTTATCGGTTCCTCTCCCGAATTCGCCTTCCTTTTTTCGGTCCTTAAGCGGCACATTCATAGTTTCTTTGGCTTTCGGTTCATCCTTGGGCTTTTCCTTTGTTTCATCTGGAAACTCAAGTTTCGAAGGAGGTGGTACTTCTTCCTCTGCAGTTAATTTCTTGATGCGATCGGCAGGTGCAGGCTCATCCTGCGTTAATTCCTTTTGCGAGATTTTTCCCTGTTGTCCAATCGCTGAACTGGAAACCCACATCACATTACCGCCTGGTCCCCCTCCGTACGGCTCGGGGTCTCCGCTGGAAATTAAGCCTGGAGCAATGATGAAAATGAGCATTGCCAGCGCATGACCAAACATCGAGACAAAAATCATGATTGGCAGACTCGCCTGTTTGCCCTGGCGCAGTTGTGAATTCTTATAGTTCATTTTCTTTGTACCGCGGGCGTCCCGCCTGCAGATTTCTTCTTTTCACGAGCTGGTTCTGTAACGAGACCGATCGTGGGAACGCCCGAGCGTTTCATCTCATCCATCACCTGCATGATGATTTCATAACGAAGAGTCTTATCGCCACGCAAGAAAATGGCTTTCGGATTCTCCGTGAGAGCGACACGACGTCGAAGGTGATCGCTCAGATCTTCGATCTGAATCTGTACATCTCCGATAAAAATCTTTCCCTCCTTACTAACTGAAACGACGATTCGCTCTTCTTGATCTGCGGATTGTGTAACCGTGCGGGGTAAATCGACATCAATTCCTCTCTGCATCAAGGGAGCTGTCACCATAAATATGATAAGCAAAACAAGAACAACGTCGACAAGCGGAGTGACGTTGATCTCAGCCATCGCGGCTCCGAATTTTCTTCCTGCCGAAAAAGCCATGATTACTTGACCACTAAGTGCTGGCTCTCTACAAAGTTCTGAAGTTCGATCGAAAATTCTTCCATTTCCGATGTCAGGTCGCGGATTTTGTGGATGAAATAGTTGTATCCGATAACTGCAGGTATGGCAGCAGCCAGACCCATGGCGGTGGCAATCAATGCCTCGGCGATCCCGGGGGCAACAATGGAAAGGTCGGTGCTGCGCGCCGCGCCGATCGATTCAAATGCGTTGATGATTCCCCAGACCGTTCCAAACAGACCGATGAAGGGAGTCGCGCTCGCCGTGGTTGCGAGGAACGATAAATTCTTCTCAAGCGCTGATGCCTCGCTGAGCCCTGCCTTGCTTACCGCCCGGTCGATCCTCTCATGAGTGATCGGAGGGGGCATTCCTTTGATCGTGGCAGCGCTGCC